>JBAVGI010000351.1:0-1641 GCA_049684755.1 Candidatus Sulfotelmatobacter sp. | reverse complement strand
AATCAAGCGTGCCCGTGGGGGTGAGCGGATTCAAGAATGTGGTGTCCCCACGCACGATACTGCCCAGGTACCCAAGTAGGGCAGTGACACGCTTGTACGGCTTCCACATCACGTCCGCGTAGAGGTAGTGATCCCGGCTGTCATACATGCTCAACGTACCCAGCGGCACCGGGGAAGTGGCCACGGGGCAGGCCTGGGTGAAGGCCGTGGATCCTGTATCGGCGAAGCAGATTTCCGTCTGCGTGTAGATATCCACATAGTTGTAGCCGAAATCGATCCACAAGTAGCTGTAGGGCGAAAGCGTCGTGGAGAAGCTATAGGTCCGGCCGTGCTCGGTATTGTCCACCGTGTAAACGTTGTCGCGGTTCTCGTGAATATCCACGGCACCGTCGATGCTCGCCCACATCTTTGGCTTGTAGGAAGCGTGGACCTTGTAGCTTTGAAGTTGGCGCGGGCTGATGCGCGTGAAGGAATTGTCGTTGTAGCCGACCATCACGTCGGCGTTGATACGGAGCTGGTCCGTCGGCCGGGCGATGAAACCGAAGACCGCGGCGCTTTCGTGAATGTTATAGAGATTGCGTGCGGAATCGTTGCCGGCTTCCGGGCCGGTTTCGGTGATGATTCCGGTGGTCTTGTTCAACGAGCAGCCGGACGGCAGAACGCCGCCTGAGAGCGCGCAATCCGCGCGGGCCGCCAGATAGTCGTTGGCCGGGGTGCCCCCGCCTGGGAGATAGATTTCATTGACGTCAAAGGTGGCGCCAGAATCCGCGATGTTACGCGCTTCGTAGAAATAGCCGATGTGCGCGCTGATGCGATTTGTAAAATCATACTTCAACTCCACGAGATTGTTGCGAACGTTCTGCCCCAGAAATTGCTGGCTGTATTCGTCCTCGACGTCCGGTCCCGAACTGGAAGTGTGCTGCGGACAACTGGCGCCGTTATAAGGCACGGTGGGACACACTGTGGCGAAATTCGCCGGTGTGGCTGGTGAAACCGTGAGCGCCAATCCGGTTTGCCCAGGCAGCGCGGGCTCGGCGAACAGGTTCGTTTCGGCGATGGCCCAGTTCGACGGAATGCGCCAATTATCGTAGTAGATTGCGTCGCTCAAACTTAGCTTGTCAGTGATGCGGTATTCGCCCGACCAGTTGGCGTTGGCCAGCACGCGCTTTGACATGCTGGGCCCGGCGGTGGTGCTTCCGCGCACGGCGGTACGCGAAATCCAGCCGTTGAAGAGCTCATTGAGATCGTTCAGGGTGTCGCTTCCGCTGCTATACGAAGCAGAGCCGGACATGGAAAGATTTTTCACGTAGTCCGACTCAAAGCTCAATCGTTCCACCGGGAACGAAGAACGGGGGTTGGCCACCAAGCCATACGACAGGATACCCGGACAATTCGAAGTGATGGTAGGCGGCGAGGTGGTACTACTGCTAATCGGCTTCGCGCAGGGCGTGGTGCCGTTAAAAACCTCTCCGAGATCCACTGGCGTCCCGTTGGCGAGCTGGAACTGGTAATTGTTGTCAGTGGCGTTATCGTCCGTGCGCGTATAAGTGAGCAACTCGTCGAAGGAAATCGTCGTTTTCGCCAAACCGCGGTAATCCGCGCCAAAGCGATAGATGTTTGTGGCGTTCTGGATGTTTGTAG
>JBAVGI010000350.1:0-9983 GCA_049684755.1 Candidatus Sulfotelmatobacter sp. | reverse complement strand
GGCCTCCACGGTCGCCGCCGCGATCTCCGCCGCGGCCGCCGCGGTCACGTCCACCACCGCCGGCGTGCTCGGTTTTTGGACGTGCCTCGTTTACGTTGAGAGTGCGTCCGCCCACCTGCGAACCGTTCAATGCGGTAATGGCTTTTTCTCCGTCTTCGTTGCTGGCCATTTCCACAAAACCGAAGCCGCGCGAGCGTCCGGTGTCGCGGTCCGTCATAATGCTGACCCGGTCCACTTGCCCGAAGGGTTCAAACATCTGCCGGAGTTCGTCTTCCGATGTGTTGAAGCTCAAATTTCCTACGAAAATATTCTTCAAGCGTCTTCCTCTGCACTGAGCTGTCGAAGTGCGAGCTCGATGGGTGGACTGGCAGGTTGGGGACACCTTCCTGGAAATCGAGACCGGAGCCGGCGAACAGTCAAATGCGGCGAGAAGTATAGCAGGTTTGTCAAGCTGACCATGTTAAATAGCCGGAAATATGCGCAGCCAGGGTTGCGCCCAAAAACATAAGAAGCTCGACCCTGGAGATTGCGGTTGGGCACAGACTTCACACTTCTTCCAACGCCTCTTTGGCCCTCTTCTTACGACTGTTCGATTGCAGGAATTTTTTCCGCAGCCGCAGCGACTTCGGCGTGATTTCCACGAATTCATCATCAGCGATGAATTCGATGGCTTGTTCCAGATTCAACTGCCGGAAGGGGACCAGGCGGATCGCCTCGTCCGCGGTGGAAGCGCGCATGTTCGTGAGCTTCTTCTCCCGCACCGCATTGACGTCTAGGTCGTCGTCCTTCGCGTTTTCGCCGATGATCATGCCTTCATAAAGTTCAACGCCCGGCCCAACGAAAAGTTCCCCACGCTCCTGTAGACCCCACAGCGCATATGCCGTCGATAGCCCGGCACGATCAGCGATCAACGCGCCGGTAAGCCGGTGCGGAATTTCCCCTTGCCACTCCGTGTATCCATCGAACAGAGAATTCATCACAATCGTTCCGCGCGTGTCGGTGAGCAATTGACTTCGCAATCCAATTAGCCCGCGGCTGGGCACCCGGAACTCAATACGCACCCGCCCGTAGCCGTGATTGTGCATATTGGTAACCTCGCCCTTGCGCGAGCCCAATTGCTCCATGACCACGCCGACGAATCCTTCCGGCACGTCCACGGTAAGATGCTCCACCGGTTCCATCAGCTTGCCATCGATGCGTTTCGTGACAATCTCCGGCTTGCCCACCATGAGCTCATAACCCTCGCGGCGCATCATCTCTATGGTGATGGAAAGCTGCAGCTCGCCGCGACCCAAGACTTTGAACGAGTCGGTAGTGCCCATCTCCTCTACACGAAGAGAAACATTCGTGAGGAGTTCCTTGGCTAGGCGCTCGCGGAGATTGCGCGACGTAACATAAGTTCCTTCCCGTCCCGCGAATGGTGAAGTGTTCACCGTGAAGGTCATTGCGATGGTCGGCTCGTCGATCACAATAGGCGGCAAAGGTGCCGGATTGATCGGGTCGGTAATCGTCTCGCCAATTGTGATGCCTTCAACCCCAGCCACGGCGACAATGTCTCCCAGCACGGTCTCCGTGATATCAGTTCGCTTCAGCCCGGAAAACGAAAACAGCTTCGTGATCTTGGTTTTGTGCATCGTTCCGTCGAGCTTTGCAATCACCACGTCTTCGCCCGTAAACATAGTTCCGTTGAAGACGCGTGCGATCGCCAAGCGTCCGAGAAAATCGCTGTAGTCCAGGTTTGCGACGAGAATCTGCAGGGGACCAGCCGGGTCGCCCTGAGGAAGCGGAATCGTTTTCAAAATCGCGTCGAACAACGGCTGCAGATTTTCGCCGCCGCCTTGAATATCCGTCGATGCCGTTCCCTCCTTCGCATTCGTATACAGAACCGGAAAGTCGAGTTGATCTTCCTTCGCGTCGAGATCAATAAACAAATCGTATATTTCGTTGAGCACTTCCTGCGGGCGCGCATCCGGCCTATCGATCTTATTGATCACCACAATTGGCGGCAGCTTCGCCTCCAGAGCTTTGCTCAGCACGTAGCGCGTCTGCGGCAGCGGGCCTTCGCTGGCATCCACCAGCAGCATCACGCCATCTACCATCTTGAGCGCGCGTTCGACTTCACCGCCAAAATCACTGTGACCGGGCGTATCGACAATGTTGATCTTCACGTCGTGATAGAAGATGGCCGTGTTCTTGGCGAGAATCGTGATGCCGCGCTCGCGCTCCAGTTCGTTCGAATCCATTACCCGTTCGACATGGTGTTCGTTGGAACGAAAGGTGCCGCTTTGCTGCAGCATGGCATCGACCAGCGTGGTCTTGCCATGGTCGACGTGCGCGATGATTGCGATATTGCGAATGCTCAAACTCAAAGTTTGGGTTTTCCTTTATGACAGATCGGATTGACGGGCAACCGCCGTAGGTCCGCCGGCGGAACGTCCTATCTATAACTTTACTATGTGCGGAGCATTCCCAGTAGATTAGATCGCGCCAACAAAGTGGCGCCCGTCCCTGCGCCTTTCGAGAGTCAGACGGCCTGAGAGAGCCTGCAGGACGCTGGCGATCTCGGCCGCTATATGTGCTTTCGCGATCTAACCGGCCACCGCCTCCCGCTTGGGTGCAGGCCTTCCTGCCAGCCGCGCTTCCACTTCCTTCACAGCTCGCTGCGCGGCACGAATTCCGCCGTTGGTAGTGGATTCCGGACCCTCTGAATCTGTGTTGGCAAAAAAGACGCGATCCACGGAATGCCGCGCGAGCGGCTGAACCTGCGTGTACAGTCCCGGCGTGGACATATATAAAGGATGCCCGCGCCGGTAAATATGCACTTCCACCGGATCAACATTCAATCCCGGCATCAGCTTCTGAAAGTCACTCAACACCTTAGCCGCGATCACGCGTGCTTCAGTCTCGCTCAACAGTTGACTGCGCTCCTCTTCCTTCATCGGGGTGTAGCAGCTGAGTATGTTGAACTTCTGCCGGTAACCGGGCTCCTTTTGGATAACCCAATCAGCCACCACGAAATCGGTGAACCTGTTGCCCGGGCACCAAGTATCATAGCCATGATTGAAAACCGGTTTGTCGAAAACCAAATTCACCACGGGATAAGGAATGTAGCGAATCTGCTGCATGGCTTTGCTTTGTTTCTCAGGCAAACCATCGACGATGCGCCGTGTGATGAACTTGGGCGTCGCCATAATCACCGCCTTAGCGGCAACAGTCTTCAATTCGCCGCCCAACGTATAAGTCACCTGCACTTCTTGTTTCTCTGGGACCACGGCCACGATGGTTGCGCCCGTCTGCATTCGCTCCGGATAATTCGTCTGTAGAATCCCTGCAAGCTTCTTGGTGATCGCGCCCAGACCGCCAGGCCAGGTATATCGATCGTCTACGCGACTTTCTTGCGCCATTTCTTGTAACGTCTCAATCGCCAATGCTGCCGCCGTCTCTTCGCTGGTCGCTCCCCAATTGGATGGCCCAAAGTTATCCCACCACTGCTTCAGCTCTTCTGGATATCCCTTCATGAAATCGGAGAATGGCGTGTTGAAAAGCTCCTGGCTACGCTTCTCAACGTCAATCGCAAGCATTTCACTCTTGAACTTCTTGAAGCCTTCGCGAACCGGCTGCGCATACGGCAGCCTGTCCAGCCCCTCGCCCCACGTATCCAGAACCAATTCACCGCGGATGATGCTGGCGTCCGAGCTGTTAACCGGCAGCGGCTCGAGCCCAATCTCCTTCGCGAAGTGATAAGCGTATTCGTCCTTCGTCAAAAATGCCGATCCGGTGGCGTAGGTGCTGCCTTCATATTCCAACGCATAGGCATTGCCTCCCCAATGCGGTTCTTTCTCGAGAAGAAAAAAATCGCGGTGCTGCAAGCGATAAGCCGCGGCCAGTCCGCTCACTCCGCCACCTACAATCACTACATCATGCCGGGCCGAAACTGGAGGACGGGTGAAGAATCCATTGCCCTTGTCGCGCACTTGATGACAGATTCGATTGTCTTCGCCATCCACGTCGGCGGGATGAGTCTTCTGCGCATCGCCGCTCTGCGCCGCTACCAATGAAAGATCGATAGGGCACCCCGCCGTCACCGCTCCCGCAACCACAAACTTGATAAAGTCCCTGCGATTCGCGCTCATCCCGCATTCCCTTCCACCGCTTCGACCATTTCGACGCCCGCATCCGCTCCCGCTTCACCGCGCATGCGCAGGCGGTACCAGAGCACAATCGCGACCAGCGAGAACAAAAAGATAATCGTCGACACCGCATTGATCTCCGGTGTGATGCCACGTCGCAGCCGGCCCCAGATTTCCAGTGGCAATGTATTGTCGCGCCCGATCAGAAAAAAGCTGACTGCGATCTCATCCATCGAAAGCGTGAAAATCAGCAACGCCGCGCCGATGATCGGCAGTTTCAGATTCGGCACCGTGATGCGCCAGAATGTTTGCCAGTAATTTGCGCCGAGATCGAGCGATGCCTCTTCCTGCGCCCGATCAAGCTTCTGCAGTCCCGCGAATACTTCCGTCGTTGCAACGGAGATCAACGCTGTCCCGTGTCCCAGAATAATTGTCAGCAAGCTGAGCCTGGTTCCCGTCACATTAAACAACATCAGCAGAGAGAGTCCCGTAATGATGCCCGGCAAGATCAGCGGCAGAAGCACTAACCGGCGGAACAACGCTTTCCCCGGAAACTGCGCTCGCTCCAGAGCCAATGCGGCCGGTACACCGAACATGAGCGCAATCGCCATCGCGGCAAATGCCACCTCTAAGCTGTTGAGCACCGAGTCCCAGATCGGCCCGTCTGCGAAAAGCGTGCGGTACCAATCGATTGTGAGATGATGCGGCGGGAACCCGCCAACGCCATCTCCGTTAAACGAATAAAGAATAAGGATCGCAATCGGCAAATAAAGGAATGCGAAAACTGCCAAGGCATGAACGAACAGCCAGTGTGAGCCCGAGTCAAGCCTGCTATCGCTCACGAGAAGCTCCATTTCTTTTCCAGGCGCTCAGAGATAAACAGCAGGCTCACAACCAACAGCAGCATGCATAAAGAAATCGCCGCTCCCAGCGGCCAGTTATAAGCTGCGCCGAACAGACTGACTACGATGTTTGAAATCATGATGCCGCTCGGACCACCCAGCAACAGTGGCGCAAGAAAGTCGCCCAGGCTCAACACGAAGGCGAACGTCGCGCCGGCGACGACTCCCGGAATCGACAAGGGAAAAATTACTTTCCAAAATGTCTGCCCGGGAGTTGCGCCCAAGTCATGCGACGCCTCCACCAGACTGCGCGGAATGTGCTCCAGCGCCGCGTAAATCGGCAAGAAAGCAAACGGAGTGTAGATGTGCGTCAGGGTCAGCACCACGGCAAACGGACTGTAGAGCAAGAATTCCAGCGGATGCTTAGTCACGTGCACATACTGCAGCAAAGTATTCAGCACGCCATCCGAACCTAAAATCGTTTTCCACGCATAGGCCCGCACCAGATAGCTGACCCATAGCGGGATGATGACCAATTGATACAACAGATCTTTTTTTCTTCCCGCATAAAAGGAGAGAAAATATGCCACTGGATACCCGAGCAGCAGCGCAAAAATTGTCACGCGCGCTGCAATCCACATTGAGCGCAACAAAGTCTGCCAGTAGACGTCAACCTGCAGCAGTTGGCCGTAGTTATCGAGGTTCCACGAATGCACGATGGTCTGCGATGCTGACACCGACCAGAAGCTGTAGCAGAACATCAGTAAATACGGCACCAGCAGGAACACTGTCACCCAGACCAGTGGAGGCAATGCCACTGCCGTTTTGTAAGCTCGGGAAAACATCAGATTCTTTCCGCAGACTCGCGCACCAGAACGGCATCCGTGGGCGAAAACTCCAGGTCGACATTGTCTAATACGGCAGCGCGAGCTGGAATTCGCACCACAAGCGTCAGCCCGTTGCCGCAGTCCACGCGGATCAACTCTGTCGCTCCGTGAAACGCCTGGTGGCTTACCTTGCCGCGGATGCGAACGCTGCCGGTTTCACGCATATTCTCGAACGCTAGCCGAATATTTTCCGGTCGCAGCGAGAACTGAACTGGACCATCTGCCAACGCCGCCGTCCACGTCAAAGGACCGCAGTTTACAACTCCGTTACGCACTTCGCCCTTCAACAGATTCGTGTGCCCGATAAACTGCGCCACATAGGCTGTCGCTGGCCGTCCATAAATTTCCCGGGGTGTCGCCACCTGCTCCAGTTCGCCGGAGCGCAGCAACGCGATCCGGTCTGACATCACCATCGCTTCTTCCTGGTCGTGAGTCACGAAGATGAACGAGATTCCCACCTCGCGCTGCAGCGATTTCAATTCCACCTGCATTTGCCGCCGTAAGTTCGCGTCCAGCGCCGAGAGCGGCTCATCCAGCAACAACAGTCGCGGACGGTTCACCAGAGCCCGCGCCAACGCAACCCGCTGCTGTTGTCCGCCGCTGATTTTCGCGGGCTTCGATTTCGCGTGCCCCGACATCTTTACTTTTTCCAGCGCTTCCGAAACACGAGAGACAACTTCCGCTTCCGGCCTCTTCGCCACGCGCAGCCCGTAAGCCACGTTTTGCTCTATCGTGAGGTGAGGAAACAACGCATAGGACTGGAACACAGTGTTCACGCGGCGGCGGTAGGGAGGCTGACGATCCAACTGCTCATCTCCCATCCACACTTCGCCCGCAGTCGCCGTCTCAAACCCGGCTATGATTCGCAATAACGTTGTCTTGCCCGACCCGCTCTCTCCCAGAATTGTGAGAAATTCTCCCTCCGCCACATCCAAAGAAATATCGCGCAACACCGCGTTCTTGCCAAAATTCTTGGCAACATTTCGAATCCTCAGCAGCGGCGCTCGACCCGCGGCATCGGCAGCAGACATCATGGCAATATCGGAGATAGTCATCATCCCAACTATTTGAGGTTCGGGAAGCCCGAAGCCAGAAAGCCGTTTCTACTGCGCCGCCTTCACTTCGTTCCAGATTTCGTTGTACTTAGCGCGCCGCGGCACATTCTGCCAAAAATAAAGTCGCTTCTGATAATTATCGACGTCATCCAGGTGCAGGCCCTTCACTTCTTCCGGAGTCATGAACTGCGCTGCCTGCGGATTCGCCGGAGTGTATCCGGTAACGTCCGTTATCTTTTTCTGCGCCCACGCCTCAATCATGTATTCGAGAAATTCGTGGGCAAGGTCCTTGTTCTCGCTGCCCGCTGTGATCATCAGGTGATCGATCCAGCCTGTCGTATTCTCTTTCGGAATCGTCTCACCCACGGGA
The DNA here is from genome assembly GCA_049684755.1 of Candidatus Sulfotelmatobacter sp. Taxonomy (GTDB): domain Bacteria; phylum Acidobacteriota; class Terriglobia; order Terriglobales; family Acidobacteriaceae; genus Sulfotelmatobacter. The sequence continues at coordinate 2,699 of JBAVGI010000350.1, read as the reverse complement.
AAGTTGATCTTGCGCAACTGATTGGTCATCAGCGGCCACCCCATCGCGGCAACGACTTCGTGGTTCTGAAAGAGATTTGTCAACTCCCCACCCGTCGACCACATCTTGCGGATATTCGGTTTCAACTCCAGCAACTTCTTCTTCACCGCTTCCAACTGTTCATCACTCAGGTTGTAAAGCTGTGACGGATCAGGCTTGTCGAATCCGAGAACCTGTGCCGCCATATAAATCGTCGAAAGATCGTCCCACACAGAAATCTTGCCGCGGTATTTCGGATCCCACAGCACATTCCAACTGTCAGGCGGCTGCGCGAAAACCGTCGTGTCATAGATCAGCGGATCCGGTCCCCACATGAAGGGCACTCCATAAACCTGACTCTTCATGCGCACGAGGGGTAGGGAAGTGAGCTGTGGCGAGAGTTGTCCATAGCTCGGAATCTTCGTCAATTCCAACGGGGCCGCCAGTCCCGCCGATGCAATCGACGCAGCCACATCGCTCGACGGAGAAATCACATCATAGTTTCCGGCGCTGCCACCGCGCAGCTTTGCCACCAGTTCGTCGCTTGATCCCATGTACGACGCCGTAACCTTACAGTGATGCTGTTCCTCAAAAGCCTGGATAAACGAGCGATCTGCATAGCCCTCCCATACCAGTAGATTCAGCGTCGGGGTCTTCTTCGTGCAGGAACCAGTAAACGCCGTTATCGTGAGAAGCGTCGCTAGTATCATCGCCCGTCGAAAATCCATATTCCCTCGCAGTTCGTAACGATCTTGCGCAGCTATTGATTACAGAAAGACAATGCGATTCAGAAAGTCGGCGGCGTATTTACCCACAAGAGTAAAGTCTCTGTCCGCCCCGGATTTCTCCAGTGATGGGGAGTCGCACTCTCAAAATAAAAACTATCCCCCGTCTTGAGCAGGTATTCTTCGTCCTCCAACGTGATCGTCAATTGACCGCGCAACACGTAGAGGAACTCTTCGCCCTCGTGTGTGTACGAATCACCGCTGCCCGCATCGGGCGCTACCCGAAACAGATGCGGCTCCATCACCGTATTTCCCCAGGCCAGCAACTCCATGCGTACACCGGGCCCAGCTTCCAGAACCTTCCTTTGCGTGGGACGTACTTGCCGTGTGCTCGCACCCGTGGCATCGAAAAAATCCAGAATGTTGGTCTTATAAAATCGCGCCAGCTTGCGCAGGGTTCCCACCGACCCGCTCATCTGCGAACGTTCCAGCGCACTCAAGAATCCCACCGAGATGCCAACCGCTCGCGCCACCTGCGCCAAAGAGAGCTTCTGCTTCGCGCGCAACTGTCGCAGATGCGATCCAATCGCTCCCGCGTTTCCGTCCGCCGCCGGACGTGCCCGGCCTTCGCGCCTTAGCAGTTCCACAATCGCAGCCGCGTTCAGACCGCGCACCTTGCGAAGAAATCGCGCCCGCTTCAAAAGCTTGACATCCTCGGAGGAATAAAGCCGGTATTTGCTTTCCGTACGCCGCGGCCGCGTCAGACCCAAACTCTCCCATGAGCGGATTACGGAAGGCGAAACGCCAACCCGCCGAGCCACATCTCCGATCTTCAAGTAAGTTTCAGCGCTCGGCGAATTCATCGTCCCCCGGCAGCGTATGAAAGTTTTCTATCCGAGGCAGCGCGTTTTTATCCTTGACAGTACGCGTACCTCTTCTCTAACCTTGCGGGATTATAGCAAGGTTGTGGCTGCACACAAGCTGTCGCTTTCAAGAAAAAATCCTTCTGCCAAAGATGCTTGGAGGTTCCATGCCGTCACTGCGAGCCCGCTGGACCATAACATGTCTGGAAGCGATTTGCCTGTTCGTCTTGATCTCTCTCTTCTCCACTTCTCTGCTTGCGCAAGGAACCGGCGGACGCATTCTTGGCCGCGTGGCCGATCCCAGCGGTGCCGTGCTCGGCGGAGTGAAAGTTGTTGCCCTGAATGACGCCACAGGAACTGCCCGCGACACGCAGACCAACGGTGGTGGTGATTACGGCTTTCCCGACCTGCCCGTTGGAACCTACACGCTGACTTTCGAATTAAAAGGATTCAAGAAGGATATTCACAAAGGAATTGCGCTCGACGTGAATCAAGTCATCACCCTGAACATGACCATGCAACTGGGTGCCGCGCAAGAAATCGTAGACGTCACTTCCGAAGCCCCGTTGGTCGATACCACCAGCACGCAACTGGGCGCGGTGGTCAACAACCGTTCGGTGAACGAGCTTCCGCTGAATGCTCGCGATACCTATCAATTTCTTCAGTTGCAACCCGGTGTGCAATCGCAATTAGGTTCGAGCGGCGGAACGTTTTATGGCAGCGACGACGCCGGAGCGGTTTCCGTCAACGGCGGCCGCGGTCGCGCCAACAATTTCAGCGTGAACGGCGGCGATGCCAACGATCAGTTCGTCAACTTGCCCACCATCCAGCCGACTCCGGATGCGATTGAGGAGTTTCGCGTCATCAGCAATACCTTCGACGCGGAATATGGTCGCAACTCGGGCGCGGTGGTGAACGTGATCACGAAGTCGGGCACCAACCAGTGGCACGGCGACGTTTACGAATACTTCCGCAACACCGTTCTTAACGCTCAAGGATATTTCAATACGATCAAGCCGCAGGAAAATCAGAATCAGTTTGGCGGAACTTTCGGCGGCCCAATCGTGAAAGATCGAACCTTCTTTTTCGTGTC
>JBAVGI010000349.1:0-1647 GCA_049684755.1 Candidatus Sulfotelmatobacter sp. | reverse complement strand
ATGCTCGTGATGCCGGGCACGCACCAAATCAAAGTCGAGCTGGCGGGATATAAGACTTTTGAAACCGAAGTGAATGCGCGTGCGCACCAAAAAACGGAAATCAAGACCGAGTTGGTGAAGGACAGCGGTGAGCAAACCGGCGCACTGGGCAAGCCGCAATAAAGCAGACAACCATCGGGCTCCGCCAGAGCGGTTTGCGAAAACGGCCTTCACAACAACTGCCCTTGTAAGCTTTCCCCAAGAACCCCACACGTCGCCCTTACGTGTGGGGCCTTGGCTTCGTCTCGATCCTAGCCAATCAATCCCCGCGCCGCCCACCGCTGGCTGCTGCCGTCGAAGGCGGCACTAAATTCGTCGCGCGGAAATACCCCACAAGGTTGCCGTATTCCTCGTTGTTGTGCCCTACGTTGCGCATCAGGATGCCCACTAGCAAAGCGGGGCGTCCCGGGCCATTTGGCGTCTGAGGCGTCACCATTTTCATCGCCGCGGCATCGGTCAACGAATCATAGATCGTGCCGCAATACTCAATCGCAGCATGCATCGCCTTGACGAGCTGATCCTTGGTCTGGACTGTCTTCTCATAATCGGCGGTCTGCGGATCGGCCTCGCCCTTGGCCATAGCGCAATAGAAGTAATTCGCGTTCACCACGTGCCCAATCAACTGGCCATACGTTCGCACCTCGGGCATCGTCCCGAGCTTCATGCTGTAGTTCGCTTCCGGCATTTGCTCCGCGGACCCGATCAAATTCGTGCTGATGGATTTGAACGCGCCCTTCACGAACGTGGCCAGCGGATCGGTGGGCGCCGCCATTTGCGCACCTCCGCCTCCCGCCTGTGCGGCTGCGGGGATCGCCGCCAAACCGCACAGCAACACAGTCCAAAGAAATTTCTTCATCGAATCGCTCCTTTGTGGATCACACAAAACGGTGGGCCCAACACCCCAGTTACACCATCTGGCGCAGCAATGTATCACAGCTACGCCATTCAGTTCACGCGCGCCCATTCTGGAAGTCGAGAACGAGCAGTGCGATTTCAGACTGCGCCAGCATGCCAACACAAATCGAGCTTGCCATCCGCTATTTACAGTGTATATTCCACGCCCAACGTGGAGGAGTAACCCATGCTCAAATCCATCGCTGTGGTAGCCGGCAGCTACCTGCTCTCGGTGGCTCTTGTCCTGTGTACGGATCCATTGCTCTCGCGCCTGTTCCCGGGCGATTTTGAGAAAGGCCGCGTTCCCTCGAACAATGCGCTGCTGGCCAGCACGGCGCTCTTCGTGATCGTGTCGATCCTCTGCGCCTGGCTTTGCGCCCGCTTCGCTCCAAGACGCGCCGCTCGGCATGTTTTGTGGTTCTTTATCATCGGCGAGGCCATGGGAATCGGCGCGACCATCCCCAATTGGAGCAAAGGCTGGCCGCACTGGTACTGGCTGTCTTGGCTGCTCACCTGGCCGATAAGCTGCTGGATTGGGCTGTTGCTGTCCGGGCGCAAGGCTGATTCTGCCTCTGCCTGACTCTCCAGTCGCTAGACCAAGAAGTCTTTCGGCTTCTAAGCTACAGCTGCAAAGAATTGAAGCCCTTCAAGCTATCACGACGACGTGGCATGCCTTGCCATACCCTGAAAGCGCCGTGTCACAGGGTTCTCCAC
>JBAVGI010000348.1:0-1955 GCA_049684755.1 Candidatus Sulfotelmatobacter sp. | reverse complement strand
TCCACCTGTTCGGACTTGTATCCAAAGCGGTTCTCCAAGCCTCAATTTTATTATCCCGATCACGCTTGAGGTATATTCGTCGGGTCATGAAACTCACGAGCGTTCTCCTTCTTTGTCTATTGTGTTGCGTCGATGCCTCCGCGATCGGCCGCTCGGCCTCCTACAAATACAAGCGCCTGGGCAGTGAACTGGATGCGCAAACTCGCACTGACCCAGGCATTGCCATGATGGGCGGAGGCACCGATCTTGACGAAGCGTTTCGCTGGCTCTGCGGCAAGGGCAACGGCGGCGATTTCCTGATTCTTCGCGCGCATGGAAAAGACGATTACAACAAGTATGTGAATAAACTGTGCCAGATGAACTCCGTGGCCACATTGATCATTCCGAATCGTAAAGCGGCGCAAGAGCCGCGAGTGGCGCAGATCATCAGCAAGGCCACGGTAATTTTCATCGCCGGCGGAGATCAGGCCCGCTACGTCAATTTCTGGAAGGGAACTCCCGTGCAGGATGCCCTCAATGCGCACGTGATTGCCGACAAGCCGCTCGGGGGAACCAGCGCAGGATTGGCGGTGCTCGGCCAATTTGTGTATGCCTGCCTGGAAGACAAACCAAATGACGCTGATCTTACCTCGCGAGAAGTTTTGTCCGATCCCTACAACAAACGCGTGACTCTGGTGCGCGACTTTCTGAAAGTGCCAGGCCTCGACAACATGCTTACAGACAGTCACTTCGCAAAGCGCGACCGCATGGGCCGGAGCTTGGGATTCCTGGCGCGCATCGTCGCCGACGGCTGGTCGAAGAATCCGCGTGAAATTGCCATCGACGAGAAATCGGCTGTTCTAGTTGAGGTCGACGGTCGAGCCAAGATTGTGGGCACGGGCCTCGGAGCTTACTTCCTGCAGGTAACGGACGCCCCCGAAGTTTGTAAACCTGGGCAGCCTTTAACCTTACGCAATGTGGCTGTTTATCACGCGCCCACCGGCGCCACATTCGATATCCGGAGCTGGAGCGGCGAAAGAGGCGAGCCCTACTCGATCTCTGTAGAGTCCGGGGAGATTCACACCAGCCGCCCTGCGAACGCCGTCTACTAGATGTGATTAGCGCTTAGAGCCTACCGCCGCAGCACAGCAGCCGGGACGGCGGCACTACGAGCGCAAGAGCAGATCGGGAAGTATTTTCTGCCGATACGCGAAGACCTCCCGCATTCGGCGCTCAATGAAAAGTGAGTTGGCGAGTGCGCCCAGCGGACCCAAGCCTACTTCATATTCAATTACGTCACGCACCAGCGTACCTTCGACGCCATTCCGCGCCTCCGGAATGAATTCATGCCGGTGATGCCAGTGGTGAAAGGGTCCTTTCATCTGCATATCGGCGAAGTATCGGTTCCATTCGAATTCGGTAATGGCAGCCGTCCATTTGCGCCGCCAGGAGAGGAATCGGATTGGACGAAACGAAGTATCGATGATCGATCCCTTCCCGGCAAAATGATGAGCATTGATTCCGTCCTGACCAGGGAGCGCTGGAGGGACGATCAGTTGGAAGCTGTCAACCTTTGTAGCCGTCTCCGGTGGCATCAACCGCGGCAGATTCTCGGGGTTCGAAAAAAACGCGAACACCTGAGGAACAGGAAAGGCTACCCAATCGGCAAATTGCAGTCGGTAGGTCATGGCCGGAACTCAACTGCTGGCGGCATTGGAGAATGACCCCGAAAATTCACGATGATATGGACGACCACAAGCTCCGCGCCTGGGCTTGAATCCCGATTTCCACAAGAAAGTGCTTGACTGGCGCGGAGTGCAAGAAAAATCGAAGCGAATGAATAGCGAAGGAATATAAATCCTAAACGCAATATCTTGTGGTCGTACGATTAGTTAACCACAAGTTCTCGTATTTTGTCTTGGCACCCAAAATACGAAGACCTAACCTTCAAGTTTCTTCTTGACAATCAACAACTT
>JBAVGI010000347.1:0-10756 GCA_049684755.1 Candidatus Sulfotelmatobacter sp. | reverse complement strand
CAGTTATCGTTTCTACCTTTTGGACGAGGTCGGTGCGGTGCGGGTGAATGAGGGCTGGACCAAGATCTCGTTTCGGGATCGAGCGGCATAGGCTGCGCCGCTGCCGGCGTTCGTGGTACCCGCCCTTCGCACAGAACGCGAAGGATGGGGCACCCATCTTATTGCTCGTGCCTCAAAGATTAAAGCCTGGGCCACCCGCCCCTGGGCCACCCGCCACCGGACACATCGTTGCCGAGAGCGAACTTTGTTGCACCGTTCTGCCAGGACGATGGAAGCCAGTTGTTGACGCTGTAAGTTCCTGAGTTTGCAGCTAGGCACTGGCTGTAGGTTTGGCCCGGTGCGCGGATGCCGAGAGTGAACCCGTTGTTTGCGGGACAAACAAACATGCATCATTTCCCTTGCGTTGGCCTCATCCCAGAATGATCTCCGCTATGGTGCTGTGAAGATAGATTGCGCTCCAGCCTGTAAAAGATGCCAGTCAGCAATATCGCTTCAACAATGGCGAGTGGAATGACGTACAACGTGCCCAGAATTAAACGCGGTAGAAGCTGTCCGAAGATAAGCCACATCGCGAACAGATGCACGCCCAAACAGGCTGCACAAAAAATCCAGAATAGCCACGACTTCCATTTCCTCTGACCAAACTTTAGAAGACCCAGGAACGCAACAACGGTCCACATTATCGCTGCATGCCACTTATGCAGTGCGCTGCCCTTGTCGAGGACGATTGCAGCAGTTAAAGCCACCGCGACAGCGATCCAGCCCAAAGCATCGTCGCTCGCCACGGTCTTTCCTCTTAGTTCCCGCTGCATTGCTGATACCTCTGGTATGCGCTGTACGCGGCAAGCGCCCCGCCGATCCTTCCAGCCCACTTACCGAGCCAGGCTGCGTCCTTTGAAACGTGCTTCACGGACCAATTGACCCCTTGGCTTCTCAAGAATTGGCGTATCGTTCCCTGCGCCGCTGGGTTGTCTACTACGAAATCAGGGCGGGTGGCCCGCCCTGTCCGTGTTTTCCCTTCCCGTTCCAGAATTGTGGGCTGCCCCGTCCTTGCGCTTTTGGCAAGGGCGGGCACGATGCTGCCTGCACCATGTGGCTTCGGATCGGGCACCATAATACCGTTACTGCAAGCTTCCGTGGCACCCGCCCTTCGCACAGAACGCGAAGGACGGGGCACCCTTTTCAAACGCTAGCGACCTTAAAAGCCTGGGCCACGCGAAATCTCACTCTTTATTATTTCAGCTGCCGAATCCGCTCTTGCAGGAATTGGCGCTCTGGTTCCTGTTGGGTCAGGGCGAGCGCCTTCTCATAAGACGCACGAGCCTCGGCTGTCCTGCCCAGCCTGCGGTACATATCTGCACGGGCGGAATGCGCCAGGTAATAATTTGCCAATTCGTCATGTTCCAAGACCGCATCGATATGCGCCAGACCGGCCTCTGGACCATCGCGCATGGCGATGGCCACGGCACGATTGAGCTGTACCACTGGCGAAGGCTGAAATCTTAGCAACTGGTCGTAAAGCGCAACAATCTGCCGCCAGTCAGTTGCAGCCACCGATTCCGCCTCGGCGTGAACGGCCGCAATCGCAGCCTGCAGCGTGTACGGGCCGAAGCGGCGGGACTTCTGCTGGTACTTCAGCGCCTTCTCCAGCAAGGCCACTCCCTCTACGATCTGCTCCCGGTTCCAGAGCGTGCGCTCTTGATTCTCCAGCAAAATCAGCTTTCCGGTCGGAGACATTCTTGCGGCGCGACGGGACTCCTGCAGCAACATCAGAGCAAGCAAACCAATCACTTCCGGCTCTGGCCGGAGTTCGCCCAGATGAGGTTCGTTCAAATGAAGTTCGAGCAGCAAGCGGCCCAGTCGAATCGCCTCGCTGGTCAGGTCGGCCCGCGTTACCTCCGCTCCCGCCGCAGCCGAATAACCCTCGTTAAAGACGAGATAGATGACCTGAAGCACCGCGCCCAGCCGCTCGGGCAATTCCTGCGGCGTTGGCACTTCGTAGGGAATTCGTTCCTCGCGAATCTTCGCTTTGGCGCGCACGATGCGCTGCGCCAGCGTACGCGGAGTGGTGAGGAAGGCCTTTGCGATCTCCTCGGTTGTGAGCCCGCATACCTCACGCAAGGTAAGCGCAACCCGCGCTTCCGGCGCCAGAGACGGATGACTGCAGGTAAAAATCAGGCGCAGCCGGTCATCTTCAAGGAAGTCATCCTCAAGGCTGTCCTCTTTATTTTTTGATTTTTCCGCCGAACTCGACTGCGCTTCGAGATAGCGCACGAGCTCGTCTTGCGACGCATCAAATCTTGCCCGTCGACGCAGAGTATCAATGGCTTTGAATCGGGCCGTCGAAATCAGCCATGGTCGCGGGTTGCCGGGTACTCCACTGCTTGGCCACAGACTCAACGCGGCCGCAAAAGCTTCGTGCATCGCCTCCTCGGCAAGATCGAAATCACCGAGCAAGCGGATCAGGGTTGCCAGGATTCGTCCCGAATCCTCGTGATAAAGGGAGTCGAGCAATTCGCGGACCTGGACACTTATCTGTTCGGGGGAACGCTCGGACATGACACGCTCGGACATTACATGCTCGGACATGACGACGACTTTAACAAACCATCTACGCCGGATCAATTTGGCAAGCAATCCGGAAGTTGAGCCACAAAAGCGAGACCGTCAGAATTAGGCTTCGGCGCTCTATGCATTTATGAGGCCGGTTGTAGAGTACGCCAAACCAAGCTTAACTAATGCGAAAACGGCGTTAATCAGGACTCAGCGCCAGGCGTGCGGCTGACAATTTCTGGTAGTGATCATCAAGCTTGTGTCTGCCAACAAGCTGCTTCGTCGATCGCTCACGTCAGTAACTGGCGAGCGAGCCAGTAATCGGCGCTGAACTTTCCCGGACCAGAGCAGATCATAAAGATAAAGAAGAGCGCGTACAGAACTTCCGGAAGGTAGAGGAAATCGTCGAGCCAGTTAAGAGGCGAAAGCCCTTTAGGCAGGGTGGAAACCGCGCTGGTCGCGGTGGCGACAATCATATCGATCAATAACGCCACGCAGGCCGGGCTCGAAAGAAACCCCACGGTCAGCAGGGATCCGCCAACGAACTCAACGCCCGCCACGAAATAGGCCGTCTGGTGGGGAAACGGGACTTTCGCCTCAACGAGCGTTTCGTAAACCGGTTTCGTGCCGCCGGCGACAAACAATTTGTTTCCCCCGGAGATGGCGAAGAACAGCCCGATCGAAACTCGTACCAGCAGGATGGCATATTGCTCCAAATCGCTGCTACCCAGCAGCGCAAACTGGATCAACCGTTTCCAATCCATCTCTTGTCCCTCCGACCAAGGATGTGTTCTAACCACACCCCTTATGGTGCAAATTCGGCTGCTCTGCGAACCGCGCGGCCGAGCAGTGTTGTATCGTCCGTGCCAATAGGCTGGCTCTAAGCGGAGTTATGTAAGCGTTTAATTCCGCATCCCGTCCGGGCCGAGTGTTAACCGTAGACCAAGTCCGTGCTCTGCCCGACCTCGATGATGTAGCCGTCGGGATCGCGGATGTAGCAGCGTATCTCGCCGTATTTGGGGATCGGTTCCGTGATGAACTCCGCTCCTCGACTTTTCCACAATTTGTAGCACGCTTGAATATCCGCAACGCGGAAATTCATAAAGCTGTTGATGTGATTCGGGTCGGGAACGCTGAGCGTTACCGTCGGCTTATCCGGGGTAGGCCCGCCCCCAACGTTCAGAATCATCCAGATATTCGCCAGTTGAAGGTACGGAGGCGCGTTGCCGTCACCCATCGTCAAAATGCGAGCGCCAAAGACCTTTTCGTAGTAATGAGCCGATCGGTTGACGTCGGCGACGGTGAGAAAATGCGCGACGCTGATCCCCTCTTTCGGGGGCATCTCATAGCTCTTCTGGTCGATTTGCACGGCGTTCATTGACGGCTCCTTTCGATATAGTGCTCATCCGCTGATTCTGGTTCTTTCGTATTCCTACCTGCCACCGATTAAGCCTGACGAGAAAAGGAAAAACAATTGGACGAAAGTATTGGCGGCTGCCCACCTTGGCGACCTTTGCGTGAACAATTCCCACTGAGGGTGCCCCATCCTTGCGTTTTTTGCAAGGGTGGGCGGCGATGCTGCGTGTGCGATTTGTTTTTGTTTTCGACACGCGATCAAACCCACTTGGCACCGGCATCTCCGACTCCCGCCCTTCGCAAAGAACGCGAAGGACGGGCCACCCGCCCTGTGTGCGGGTGCAGAAGATGATCACGCTGTGTCGTAAGGCCGGTGCACAATTGCTTCAGAACGTTTTGGAAACGGGTGGACTGGGCTGAGCGATGGTCAAGAGAGGCTTTCCAACTATCGAGCAGACCAAAGGATTGGGCAGATTCACGAAGAGAATGCTGCTGTGACAGGGCAACAACGAGATGTAGGGCGACCTCGAACGCCAGATCGAGGCGTTCATCGAGCCCTACAACCATCGGCGCACGCTCCACTCGCCCCATCCACCACCGCCCAAGTAACGGTGCAGCCTACAAACCATCGCAGTTGTTAAGTTGGGGTTCGTCCTGATCACTAAATTGCGTGGCTGGTATAAATTGTTATACCGTTCCCATCGGGGTCCTTAATGCAAAAAAGATGATGTCCAAAAAACATTTCATCAGGGATCTCTCCTGCTGCGATTCCCCGACTGATTAGCTCCAACCGATATGTTTTCAATTCATTCAGGCCTTTGCCTTTAATCATGAGGTCAAATCGCTCTGAAAACCTCTCATGGAATTGTCCTGTCAAACTTTCCGCTATGCCTTCTCCCGCCAGCTGATCAACTTCCAACAATACAAGATGAGTGCCTCCACGTAGTTCAATAATTGCGACCTTTTCCTCAATAAAAAATGGAGGAAGGCCGAGATTCGAGTAGAATTCGCAGCTGGTCTTAAGGTCAGCCACCTTAAAAACAAGGTGCGCCACTGCTAATTCTGAGTCAACGACAGTCTTCATATCGCTCAATCCTAAACCGGTCATAATTCACCTCACAAATTGTTCTTCAAAATTGCCCTGAAGCAACACGGCAGCGTTGCGGTTCGCTTCGAAGAGCGTTCTTATGGAAGATACCATACGGTATCTTCCAGAGCAATCATTTTATTTGTGCCCCTGGCTCATCCAATGGAATAGACTTTTGGGACGTTGAGGAGAGACTTGCGAAAATGAAGGCGACTAAAGCAAAAAACGCGTACATGAAAAAGAAGGCCCCTCTCTTCGTTAGAGAATCCCTCTTAAATGCCGCCTTCGAACTCGCTGCGACCAAGGGCATGGCTGATGTCACCGTCAACAAGGTGAGCGAATTGGCGGGCGTTACCAAGGGGGCTTTCTTTAATCACTTCGATAGCAAAGATGCGTTAGTGACGGAGTTGATGCAAAAGTTATTGACCCGATTGGACAAGCAGTTTGACCGACTGATGGCGGAGGAAGAGAATTCAGACGGATGCCTTACTCGTGCATACATTAGGGCCGCATTCTCCGAAGGTGCAGCTGAACGTAAAATCTGGGGTGCGCTCTTGAGCCTGATGGCCTCTAAAGATCAGGTCGGAAGGGTTTGGGATAACTGGCTGAGCGAACGCCTAAAGAGACATTCGAGAACTGATTCGAGAATCGAGCTTCGTGTCGTAAGACTCGCGGCAGATGGCGTATGGCTTGAGAGAATCGTGAACGCACAATCGAAAAACCTAAAGGGTGTCGAAGAATATCTCATCGAGATGACGCGAATCCGTTAAATTAACCGCTCCCATTTTCGCCGGACGCGCTCGTAACAAGAAGCGGCATCGCAACAGTCCTCCGCAATCCCGAGACCGCATTAGTCGATCCACCGCGGTATGTCGGTCGTTCATTCATGCAGCTTGTTCTTTGGAAGGTGCACGCTCTGTGTTGGCTTGCATTGCCTTCACGAGGTCGGCCGCGGACGCTCCCTCTAGCGACAATCCGTAGCCAACTTCTCGCACAATGCGCTCCTTCAACGGTTGAATGAAGTGGATGCGTGTGTTCCGACGGGTCACCTCCGGAGCCTTCAGGTACAGCTCGGCCAATTCCCGCGCCCGACTCAGCGCCTTCCCGTTCGGCACAACCTCGGCAACCACTCCCCATTCGTGTGCCACACGCGCTGATAGCGGCTGTGGATTGAGCAGGAAGGCCTCGGCACGTCCCGCTCCGGCGCGATAACTCCAGGTGGTAAAGATTCCGTCACCGGGCGCAACGCCCTGGGAGAAGTGGGCCACGTCCTGGAAGGTCGCGCCATCTGCCGCCACAATTACGCTGGCAAGTAGCGCGTAGTCTGAATGCACGTGGGCACGTCCCTCGATTGCCGCGATGACTGGGACGCGTATGTTGGCTATGTTTTCCAAAACCTGAACGCCTTCATCGTGAACCTGGCTCCAAACGCCGGGATCGGCGGGGTTGCCGAAGGAGGACCAATCGACATCAGTAATGAACTCCCCACCGGCGCCCGTAAGGATTACGATCTTGTTCGCACGATCTTGCGAAATCCGGTAGAACCCATCGACAAATTCCGTGTGAGATTGCGCGGTCATAATGAACGGCCCGCCGTTGGTGTGGAATTCAGCAACCAGCACGCCTTTGTCATCTCGTGTCAGCTTTAGGTTGTGATAAGCATTGAAATAGTCACTCTGAAATTGCATCGTATTCTCCTTTCTGTGTTGCTCTGCCAGCATTTTACTCGAACGTGTTCTTGGGGGGCTGGCCCAGCTTAAAGCTCTATCGCAAGCAATCAAATCCCGAGGGCACCCTCGAGAGTCCAGTTGGCATGATGGATTTTCGCCCGGAGCCAGCCCTCTACCCGCACCTCCGATTCTTATGCCGCTGAAACCGATTCCTTCCTCCGATTGAGTGCCGGTAGAAGAAGTTTCAGAAGCGCTTGATCAGAGAACGGGTTCTGACCTGAGATCAGCTCGCGATCTTGGACGACATAGCTCTGCCATGGAGCGAGCACACTTACGTCACCGCCCGCCGTACGCAAGGCGAAGTCCGGGTAGAAGAGAACCTTACCACCAATCTCCAGCGGTTCCCGCTGCTGCTCTTCTGCTGTCGAAAAGATAGTCATCTTATATCCAGAATAGATCCAACCCTGCGCCTTTGCGTGCGCTCCAGCGGCATCGCCTGCCGCCAGCGCGGCGACCACCTCCTTCGAATTCGGAAGCGCCGAGAGCAGTGAAATCGGGCCATGGCAAAGCACCGCCGTAGGCTTGGATGTTTCGTGAAAATGTCTCATCACGGTGCCGGCGTCGGGATCATCGAGAAGATCCATCATCGGGCCGTGGCCGCCCGGGACGAAAACAGCGTCATATTGATCCAGGCCCGATGCGATGACATCCGCGATGCGGCTTGGATCTCTGAGCCCCTTCAGGCCGTCGCGGAATAGCATATAGTCCTCAAGCTTGGCCGCGTCCCCGCCGAAGAAATCGGCCACCTCGGAATGCACATCCACCTGCGGCGTGTTGCCTTTGGGGTTGGCGAAGGTGATGTCGTAGCCCTCCTTCATCAGTGCGCGAACCGGAACCGTCAGTTCGTTGAGGTAATAGCCGGCGCCGGTGTAAACCTTACCATCCTTCAATGGCAAACCGCGACCGCTTGATACCAGTACTAGGACTTTTCCTTTAGTTGTCATTTTGTGCTCCTTTTTAAGATCGAACCTGTTCTCTTGGAACGGGGGAGCGGTCCGTCTGTCTCCCCCGTTTCCTGTCACCGATTAAGCCTGACGAGGAAAGGAAAAACAATTGGACGAAGGTATTGCGCGATCCGTCGGCAAAGCGACTTCCGGTGCCTTTTCAGCACTTCCACCAATTTTTCGATGAATGGAAATTGGGGAACGTCCCGTCTGTCCCCAGTTTCTCCCTTCCAGCCAACTGATGCAAAAACATCGTTATGGTTTCGGTTTCCTCTAAGCAGTCGGTAAATAACGAATCGCTGCCGCCGGCTAAGGTTTGATCCAACTAGTTGATCGACTGGTTTACTCTATGAGATAATGCACGCATGAAAACCGTGGGTGCGTTCGACGCCAAGACTCACCTCAATGAGCTGCTCCAGAGAGCCTCGAAAGGCGAGACCATTCAGATCACGAGGCGCGGAATCCCCGTTGCCAAGCTTTCTCCGCCCGACTCCGGCCAGAAAGAAGACGGTCACATTTTAGCCGCCTCCATCCGCCAGCTGCGCCGCGGGGCCACCCTGGGGAAACTTTCCATACGCGAGCTAATTGATGAAGGCCGCCGCCACTAAACGCTTCGTGCTCGATGCGTCAGTGGCCGTCGCCTGGTGCTTTGAGGACGAAGCAACCAAGTTCACCGAGAGCGTTCTCGACCTACTTTCGGCCGGCGCCGAAGCCCTGGTTCCTGCCATTTGGCCGGTGGAAGTCGCCAACGCATTGTTGATCGCAGAACGCCGTAACCGCATTGTGCTGGCGCAGGTCACGGCCCTGCTTCAGAGGATCGCCGGTCTGCCCATCGCGGTCCTCCCCATCGACCCGCCCCGCGCCTTCGACCACATCCTGCCGGTTGCGCGTCAACAGTCTTTATCCGGATACGACGCCGCTTACCTGGACCTCGCCCTGCGGCAAGGCCTCCCCTTGGCCACGCTGGATGAGCAATTGCGCCGCGCGGCGAAAACCACGGGCGTCGTCCTGCTGTCGTAGACTCCTGGTCGGACGTCGCGGTTTTCTGCACCCGATCGAAATCCTGGTAAAGGGCTCTCTGTTACAATGTAGGTACGTTGCTACATTTGGAGGTCTGGTGGCCATGAGCATTACAAAACTCTCGAGTCGAGACTTTAATCAGGACACAAGCGGGGCAAAGAGAGCCGCCAAGCGAGGTCCCGTTTTCATCACAGATCGAGGCCGTCCATCCCACGTGCTGCTCACGGTGGAGGAGTATCAAAGGATCACGGGAGGGCAAAAGAGCGTTGTGGACCTATTGGCGATGCCTGCCGCCGCTGAGATTGAATTTGAGCCGCCTCGTCTGCGGGGTAACCTGCACGAGCCGGCGGACCTGACCTGATGTACATCCTTGATACCAATGTAATTTCAGAATTAAGAAAAGCGAAGAAGACTCATCCAAACGTCAAGAAATGGGCCGAACGCGTACCCTCGGCGAGTCTCTACATCTCTGTCATTTCAGTCCTGGAACTGGAGATCGGAATTCTTCTCATCCAGCGGCGCGACAAAGAACAAGGTGCGATCCTTCGTGAGTGGATGGATCGTCACGTGTTGCCCACATTCTCCGGCCGTATCCTGGCGATCGACACCGCCGTCGCCCAGCGATGTGCAACGCTTCACGTACCGAACCCTCGCTCCGATCGTGACGCCCTCATCGCAGCCACAGCTCTGGTGCATGGCCTGACCGTTGTGACCAGGAATGTAGCCGACTTTGAGCGTACGGGAGTTGGAGTCCTCAACCCTTGGGAAGCTTGAGCAGGTCTTCGTGTCAGTCCCCCCGCAATTCGGTTATGTGGCTTACGCCCCGGGGAATCCGAACATTAACCACGACTGATTGGCGACCCAATGCGGGTACAGCTCCGTCATCTGATCGAACAGCTCCTGGGCGGACTTCGCGGTTTTCTGCAGCCGATCGAAGTCCTCGAGATAACGCTTGGTGTCCTGGATTGTCGCGGGAGAGTCGGGCGCGCCAGGCTTCTTGTGGCCGGCGACCACCATCGCCGGGTTCAGCGCCGCTAACCGGTCCAGCGCCGCGATCCAATTCTTTCGGCTCTCGGGGGTGGTGTCGCCGACGTACATGCGGCATTGGTTGTATACAACGTCGCCGGCGACGACAAGGCCGATTGATGGGACATACAAAGACGTCGAATCCGGACTATCGGTGCGGCCCTGCTCGATGATGCGCAATTCGTGGCCCTCGAGAGTGAACGTGTCGTGCTCATAGGGCTCAGGTGGAACCAACTTCGTGGGCACTTGCCCAGGAAAGAGCCGGCGGGCTAGCCGCTCCACTGTGGGAGAGAGATAAATCTGCATGATGGCTTTCACCGTGTTTGGCGTGGCTATCGCCCGAGCGCTCGGGAAATGGTCGAGCAGAATGCTCAGACCGTAGAAGTGGTCGAAATGGGCGTGCGTAATATAGATGGTCTCCAGGTTGCGGTTGTGCAGAGCGATCCAAGCCGCGAGAGCCTCGGCCTCCGCCACCGTGCACATCGCGTCCACCAGCACCGCGTCGTACTCGCCGAAGATTAAGGTCGACGTGATGGGGTCAAAGCCGAACGCTTCGCCGAAGGGCTTTGGCCGCTCGCCGACCATAGTCTTTCCCGGGGCCGTAAAAACGTTCACGCTAAGCGTGTTCGACGCGACAGGCGCGGTCACGCGCGTGCTCTCTTTCAGTCCGTTTGTGACGTCCATTCAGTACTCCCTTCGATGTCGGAGCCGGTGACTGTCCAAAGCAAAAGGAAGCGCGACGACGAATCCGTTGGACCAACGTATCCATCAAGACCAGCTCTCGCCTCCTCGACTTTTCCACAATTCATAACGCGCTTGGATTTGCGTTCATCCGTTCCACCCATTGAGCACGAAATGCGGGAGCCACGAATGGATCCGCGAAGTACTGTGTTTCCCGCGCAACCTTGCCGCTCGTAAACTCCATGATGCTCACGGTGTAGGAGGGCTTGCCGTCATAGGTCAGAATGAGTTCCGTGATCCAAAGATCACCGCCGCCAATGATTCGTTGGACAATAAAGCGTTTTTTGCTCGGCTGACTA
>JBAVGI010000346.1:0-2587 GCA_049684755.1 Candidatus Sulfotelmatobacter sp. | reverse complement strand
GGGCAGAAGCGTATTCCCTCCAATTCGTGTTCAACAGCTTCAGGCGACGCCCAGACTCGTGAGCCTGCCGGCAAGCAGCCGAAAGCCCATAATCCATCTCGCGAGTGGCGCCCGAGGCGCGGAAGTCCTGGTAGAACTCCATGCTCATCTCGAACTCGCCACATCGGGGACAGGAGAATACTACGCCACCACCTGTACTGTTACGGGCCGACCCAGCTTGGTTGCACAGGAGACACTGTCCCGACCGCTTTGGCACACGCACTGTCATTGTCACTCACTTTCGGCGGCACTTCTGATATTCTTCAGCGCTAGACTATAGTTTTGCACTTTTTCGCCCTCGATCTGTGCTGTTGACTGAGCGGCCCGCGCTCCCAAACATTTCCATTTGAAAATGTAGCTTTTCTGTTGACGCTGCATTCGTATTGCGGTATCTTTCATATATATGGTGAAAGATAGAGCCGAACGTATTGTGGAAGCCCGCAAGCGTCTCGCGCAACAGGTGCCCGATCCCGCCATCGCTCTCGCGGGTTCACTCATGAAACGCATGATCCGCTGCAACAAGCCCGGGTGCCGGTATTGCGAAAAGGATAAGGGCAAGGGCCACGGCCCGATCTGGATTCTCTCGGTCGGCGCAGGCAACCGGCGGGTGCGCCAGATCCCCGTGCCCGTGCACCTGAAACAGGAAGTTGAGGAGGGCGTACGCCGCTATGCCGAGATTCAGAAATTCCTGAAACAGATCTCAGGCCTGAACGTGGATCTGCTGGAGCAACGCAAAAAGCGCTGATGCGCTTTTTTTTGATTTCCGTATCTTTCAATACATGCATGAAAGAGTGAAAACGCGCCTATGCCCGATCTCCTCGTCCGCTCCTTTGCTCCCTTACTGCTGGCCTTTCAGCCCTGCTTTACCCAGCCCAGCTTCTCCTCCTTCTGGGCGCTGACCTGCGCCTGGATTCTCTGCTCCGGCCGACGCTCTCTCACGCGCGTCATTCAATCCGGGCAACTGGGCCATTTGAAACACTTCTGTTCGTTTCACCGCTTCTTCAGCCAGGCCCGCTGGAACCTCGACGATCTCGGCTACTGCGTCTTTCAGCTTCTGCTGCCTTTCTGCCCCGAGGTGCTCACCGGCGCCGTCGACGACACACTGGCGCGCAAGTCCGGGCGCCACATCTGGGGTGCGGGCATGCACCACGACCCGCTGCGTTCTACCCAGAAGCGGCCCTTCTTTTCCTTCGGCCACAGCTGGGTCGTTCTCTCTCTGCATGTCTCGTTTCCCTTCGCGCCCCAAAAGACATGGGCACTTCCCGTCCTCGTCCGCCTCTATCGCAAACGGAAGAATCCAAAACTGGCTCCCGGCCGCAATGGAAGGCCGGAAAAGAAACAAACCGGGCAGGCGACCGAGAAGCAGTATCGAACACGCCCTCAACTCGCTCTGGAAATGATTCAGGTTGTGGCCCGCTGGCTCGGCCCGCGTAAACTCCGCGTGTTGGGAGACAGTGAGTACGCCGGTGGTTCTATCAGCCGCCATCTGCCGGCCAACACCGAGTTGATCAGCCGCATGACCATGAACGCCGCCCTGTATGAGTTGCCTCCACGCGATACCGCTGGCCGCGGACGCCGCCGCAAGAAAGGTGCGAGGCTTCCCAACCCACTCCAAATCGCGCAGGATTCCCGGCGCTGCTGGGTCAAAACCACCGTGTGCCTCTATGGACGTCAGGTCAAGGTCTGGTATCAGTCCATCGATGCGTTATGGTATTCCAGCGCCGGTTCGAGACTACTGCGTATTGTGGTGGTCCGCGATCCCAGCGGTCGCCGCCGCGACGATTGCTTCTTCTCCACCGACCTCACCCTGAAGCCTCCACAGATACTCGAAACCTTCGCTCTGCGCTGGCCCCTGGAGGTCTGCTTCCGCGACGTCAAGCAGTTCCTCGGCTTTGAAGACCCGCAGAACCGAGTCTCCCAAGCCACTCAGCGAACCGCTCCCCTGATCTTCTATATCTACGACCTCGTGCTCCTGTGGCACGCACAGTCAGGCCATCTCTTCGCGCCGCAGTCAGCTATCGAACGTCTCTGGTATAAGCGCAAGACCTCGGTTTCCTTCGAAGATATACTTCGAAATCTCCGGCAAGCTACCTGGCAGGAAAAGATTTTCGGCGACCCCGGACTGGATGCCCACACGCGAAAAATCCTTCAACCCCTTGCAGAGTGGGTCAAAGCTGCTGCATAAAAGTGCAAAACTCTAGACTAGGTGACCCATCCGGCTGCGCCAGCCCTCATTTCGCCTCCCAGTACGCTATGAGTCTTCCCATGGTAAACATGGTGGTCCAAAGCGCCAACGAGAGAATCGCGGCGACCTTCGCTTTAGTTGGGATGACAGGGGATCGATCCAGTTCTTCCGTTTGGTTGTAAACGATCGGGCGGAAAATCAGGGCGTGCACGCCAATCAAGCCCAAAACGATCATCTTGGTCCAGAAGTAGGGATTGGGCGCGTACTTTTCCGCTTCAGAGGCTGCCAGGAGTGAGCCCGTGCAAATCATGATGACGGCACCCCCGCGTTTCCAGGCACGCATGCTGCCGATCATCTCAGTGA
>JBAVGI010000345.1:0-9781 GCA_049684755.1 Candidatus Sulfotelmatobacter sp. | reverse complement strand
ACCACATCGTTTTTGATCCTCAGAATTCGAAGCACATTTTCGTCTCCGCCTGGAGCGTACAAGACCAGAGCGCGGGCGACATTTTCCGCACGCACAACGGTGGCAAGGACTGGGAAGCTCTGCCGGGAATGCACGGCAAGTCGGTTCGCGCCATGGCAGTTTCTGCCTCCGACAATAAAGTTGTAGTGGCAGGCGCCCTGGATGGCGTCTACCGCAGCAACGATGGCGGCAATAACTGGCAGAAGATTTCGCCGAGTGATGGCATCGTGAAGAACATCGAATCGATTGCGGTCGATCCTAAAGATCCGAACGTGGTCTACGCGGGAACCTGGCACTTGGCGTGGAAGACCAGCGACGGCGGCGCCAACTGGCAGCACATCAACAAGGGCATGATCGATGATTCCGACGTTTTCTCGATCATCGTCAGCTCCGCTAATCCTTCTGAGGTTTTCGCCAGCGCCTGCTCGGGGATTTACAAGAGCGTCAGCGGCGGCGACCTGTTCGACAAAGTGAAGGGGATTCCCTTCACCGCGCGACGGACTCGCGTTCTGAGACAAGATCCGAGCAATCCGGCGATCGTGTATGCCGGAACCACGGAAGGCTTGTGGAAGAGCGTTGACGAAGGCAAGAACTGGAAACTGGCAAGCAGTCCGGAAGTCGTAGTGAATGATGTTCTGGTGGATCCGCGCAACTCGCAGCGGGTGTTGCTCGCCACCGACCGCAGCGGCGTGCTGGCCAGCGATAACTCAGCCGCAACTTTCACTTCGTCGAATCACGGATATTCTCACCGATATGTCAGCGCTATCCTGGCTGACGAAAAAGAACCGAATACGCTTTACATCGGTTTGGTCAATGACCGCGAATTTGGCGGCGTGTTCTTTACGCACGATGGCGGACAGAACTGGCAGCAGAAGAGCACGGGGCTCGATGGCCGCGATGTATTCACCCTGAAACAGGCGAGCAACGGAACCATCATCGCAGGAACCAACCGGGGCGCATTTGAGCTTCTTCCTGGCACTTCGAGCTGGCACCCGATTAACAACGTCGTGGTCGAAAAGACGGTTTTGCGAACTGTGACGTTGAAGAGCGGAAAGAAAAAGACAGTAACTTCCATTGCCAGCACCCACTCTGTGCTGGAAGGCCGGGTGAATGACGCTGACCTCAGTTCCGCGCGCTGGTTCGAAGCCACGTCCGCAGGATTGTTCACCAGCAAAGATCATGGCAAATTCTGGATGGGCGGTCCGGTTGAGGGCGAGAAGGATTTCGTTTCGGTGCAGGCGCAGGATGGCCTGGTGGTCGCCGCGACTCGATCCAAAGTACTGGTTTCGCAGGATGAAGGAAAAATCTGGCAGCCTGCGGTGCTGGCTTCCTACCCGATCAACATCCGCAACGTGACTGTGACGCCGGATGGCCAAGTCCTGGTCGCGACGCGGGAAGGCGTTTTCCATAGCGCGGACTCGGGCAAGAGCTGGAGCCATGTGGTGGCGGGCTTACCCGATAAGGACATCACTTCGGTGGCCTACGATGGAAGCCACAAGCGTCTGCTCGCGACCAGCGGCCAGACCGGGGTGGTATTCGAAAGCGCCGACGGTGGCAGCAGTTGGCAGCGCGGACCGGACGCCGGATACCCGCTGCGCCGCATCAGCGTGGTGCACGGGCGCTACGTGGCGGCAACGCCGTTCGATGGTGTGATCGCGCAGCCGGAAAACGAATCGCAGAGCGCGAATGCCGGAGGCGGATCGAACTAAGACGCAGGAAAGGAAGATTGCGGAGAGCGATAAGCTCTCCGCGATTTTTTTTGCACGGCGAAAAGCAACTTCTACCCGCGCGTATGGCTCTCAGTTGTGCAACTCTCTGATTCTTATAGCCAGGGTCTGGTACTTCAGTTGCCACTAGCCCAACGAGACTAGTTCGAGCAAGCATATTTAGCATGGTACAGCGTCGAGTGCGGTCCAGTTCTACCTTAGTTTTGGTTGTGCTTTGCGCTGCGCTTAACATGGCTGAAGGCTGCGCTCGTTCCAGTATGATTCGCCGAGGCGATGTAGCGCCAAACTCTGCAGCGGCCGAGCAACCGCTTCCCTTTCATCAGAATCCTGATCAAGTAACCGATGACGCTGTTCATCCGGCGGTGCCTTCAGATGGTAAGCCGGCCGTCAGCACACCTTTCCCTGCGGCATCCCACTTCCGGACCCTTCCCGCAGGCACGCTGATCACGGTACGCCTGGAGAATGCGCTGGCCTTCTCGCAAATCCGCGCCGGGGATGCATTCACTGCATCCGTGGACGGAAACCTGGCGATTGACGGAGATACTGTGATCGCGTCAGGCGCTCCGGTAAGGGGCCGCGTAGAGTTTGCACAACCGTCTGTGAACCGGCCAGGAACCAGTCCCGATCCGGGCTACGTTGGGCTTACTTTGAACACCGTCACCGTAGATGGCAGAGTGATTGGCCTGCAGACATCGAGCCTGTTCGCGAAGGGAACTTCGGAGCCGAACGTTCCATTGAGCGTAACTTCCGGTGGGAATGGGACGGCAGTGGAATCCCATGCTTTTCGAATCCAAAAAGGGCACCGGTTGACCTTCCGCCTTACCGCTCCTGTGGTGTTTCCCGACGCAAACTCGATTGCCAGACGTTAAGATTTCTACGCGGCTTGTCTCACCGTCCACTTCTGTGGATGTTTAATTGTTTCCCTTTAAATGTAACACTCCCCATCTCTTAGCTAGTTTTGCACAGGGCCATTTGAGAATTGGGTGACGTCTGCCCTTCGCGGCGTCAGATTGGGTCTCCTATAGTGACGCTTGAACGAAGGGAAAGGGGTCGCAAAACGCTGTTCCAGTCCCATTTTGGGAAGCACCGAGGTACCAGTCGAAGCATCTTGCAGTTTCTTTCCTGCTTCTTCCACGGCAAAGTATCAATATGAACACGGCCACTCCATTTCCCTGGACGGAACACAACGCGGCTGAGACTGCCGAAACGGCTTTCTGTTCCATCTTCGAACATGCTCCCGTTGCCGCCGCGACGTGCAATCCGGAGGGAGTAATCGTCGAGATGAATTTGGCCTTTGAACAATTTGTGGATCCGGGCCTGAGTGAGAAGCGTGCCTTACATATTTACGACTTAGTTCCTCCCGAACAGCGCTGCGCGACCGAATCACTTCTCCGCGAACTGCTAAATTCCGCACGCGCCAGCATCCACTTGCGGGGAGCGGAGGGTGAGCCTGGGATGGAGCCGAGGACTTGGACAGGCTGGCGTCTCCCCGCTCATGGAAAGGAGCCGGTTCATGCGTTGCTCATCGCTGACCGGGATGGTGAAATCGGTCCCCTCGAGGAGAGTTTGCTTCAGTCGCAGCGATGGGAGACAGTGGGCCGCCTGTCGGGGGGCGTGGTGCATGACTTCAACAACCTGCTGACCGGAGTGCTGCTCTACTGCGACCTGTTGCTCACAAGCTTGGAGGCGAGCGACCGCCGACGTCGCTATGCCGAAGAAATTCGTTCCGCTATCGTGCAGGCCGCGGACCTGGTGGGGCAGTTGCTGGTTTTTGCCCGTCCACGCGCCTCTCAAACCCGGACCTTATGCTTGAACCAAATTGCTGAGGCGATGCAGGATCTGCTGACCCACTTCATCGGCGAAAATATTGTGCTCGAACTCAAACTCGATCCCGACCTGGGCCTGGTCAACATCGATCCCACCCAAGTTCAGCAGATCCTGGTCAATCTTATTTTGAATGCACGAGATGCCCTGCCCACTGGGGGCCGCATTGTTCTGGAGACGAGTAACTCCAAGTTTCAAAGCGTTCCTGGCTCAGGGCCGTCGAGCGGCGACCAGGTCGCGTTTCCTTGCGTTGTTCTGGCAGTGAGCGACAACGGCTGCGGCATGGACGCAAATACGCGACAGCATGTGTTCGACCCTTTCTTTACCACCAAGAGCGCGGGCCAAGGTACGGGTTTGGGATTAACTACGGTCCGCGGTATCGTGACTTCGAACGGCGGGTTGATCCACTTCGAAAGCGAACCGGGCCGGGGTACTCGAGTCATGATCCTGCTTCCCCGGATCATCCAGTCGGCCAGCGCAGATTTTACCGACAACTCCACTCCACATTCCGATAACTCCCTAACCGCAGTTCAAGAGACCCAGAAGGAATCACACCCATGACGTCAGCCGCCATCAGTCCGTCGATGCCCACACCGCAAATTCTGGCCGCCAATTTTCTCAACCTGCTCATCGTCGATGATGAGCGCTCGATCCGGGAAGCTTGCCGGGAAGTCGCGTTATCGCTGGGATTTATTGCCCATGTAGCCGATTCCGCAGAGCACGCTTATCGTCTGCTGCAGACTCACAGCATGGATGCCGTCCTGCTCGATTTGCGATTACCCGGGGCGAGCGGTCTGGATGTTCTGCGGCAGATCAAAGCCCAGCGGCCGGAGGCGCTGGTGATTGTGGTGACTGGCTATGGAACGGTGCAATCGGCGGTACAGGCAATGAAGCATGGGGCATACGAGTATGTCACCAAACCGTTCAGCATTGACGAGCTCAAACTGCTGCTGGATCGCGTCTCGAACCATCTCAAGCTGAAGACGGAGAACCGGATCCTGCGCGAAAAGCTGAAATCGAAGCAAGGGTTTGGCGGGTTGGTAGGACGCGCTCCGGAAATGGAGAAGCTTTACCGCATTATCGCGAAAGCGGCCAGCAGCTCGCATCCGGTTCTGATTCTCGGAGAAAGCGGCACGGGAAAAGAAATGGTGGCGCGGTCGATCCATTACTCCGGAAATTTTCGCGACAAACCGTTCATACCGGTTGACTGCGGGTCGCTGGTACCGACGCTGATCGAGAGCGAGCTTTTTGGCTATGTCAGGGGCGCATTCACGGGGGCTAATCAGGCGAAAGATGGACTGCTTGCCATTGCCGAAGGCGGAACTGTATTTCTTGATGAAGTGGGCGAACTTCCGGTCGATCTTCAATCCAAACTTTTGCGGGCGATTCAGGAGAAGGAAATCCGCCCCGTGGGAAGCACGCGGCGCATTCCCATCAACGTCCGAATCCTCGCAGCCACCAACCGGGATTTGGAGCAGGCGGTGACCGGAGGGGCTTTCCGGCGTGACCTGTATTTTCGGCTCAATGTTCTGAGCCTGCGGATTCCGCCGCTACGCGAGCGTCGCGAGGATATCCCAGTGCTGATTGCTCACTTTATGGAACGCGCCTCGCGTGCCTCGGGTCAGGATAAGATTCTCAACGATGAAGCCCTGAAAGTGATGTTGGCTTACGACTGGCCCGGCAATGTTCGCGAGCTGGAAAACTGTCTGGAGCGGACTTGCGCGTTCACCAGTGGACCGCTTATCCATGTCGCCGATCTGCCGCCGGCAATCGGACGCACCGCGATCGTCGTCCCGAGCAATGGGAATGGAAACGGAAATGGCCACAATAAGATCGTGCCCATGGCGGAGTTGGAAAGGCTAACCATTCTTAGCGCCATTGCCGAACTCAACGGCGACAAGTTGCAGGCGGCGCGGCTACTGGGCATCGGCAAGACTACTCTGTATCGCAAGCTGAAAGACTACGCGGCGCACGCTTAGCGGTGGAGGGGCGGCGATTTTCAATTCGGAATTGACTCGCGTTCTGCAATGGGAGGAGCGGACTTGGGGGCCATACGTAACTCTAACGTTTTCAATCAAAGCAACCGTGGAGTCTGGCGTGCAACAGAAGCAGCATGATTTTACTCATCACACCGTCAGCACGCGGACCAGAGTGCGCCGCCACTTTGAACGAGTCCACTGGGAATGAAACCCATTGGGCGGAAAATTTACAGCAGGCTATGGCCCGCTTGCGGGAACAAACCTATTCGGCCGTGGTTATGGATCAATTTATTCTGGAAAACGAGCCCGGCGAGAGCGACCAGGTACTGGAACATCTGGACACAGCCTTTCCGGTTTACATCAACTTCGCAGTCAGCGGTATGGAGCGGTTGGTAAGGGAAGTTCGCTCCGCGTTGCATCGCCGCAAGCGCGAAGAAACTCAAGCCCGCCGTTCGGTGGAGCAGCAGTTTCGCAGCGAGATGGGGGAAAGCCTCACGTCTATGTTGCTTTCCTGCGAACTGGCAATGTCGGTACCTGGTGTGCCGGGTCCGGCGGCGGAAAAAATCCGAGCGGTCGACAATCTTGCGCGCGAAATGCGGCTCAGGCTGGGGCCGAATTGACTGATGCTCGTGATGGCTGTGGTTCTCACACGAAATATGCGCCCGCAAAAATGCAAAACAGGGGGGTGATGCAAGAAAAGTCTTCGTGCCTAACCTCATTCTGCACTAGAATAGGGCAGCTTTGCAGCGGAATTGCTCGTCCACGGCGGCATCCCGCATGCTCGAGGAGCCTTTTTGCACGTTCTGCTCACTGCCGACACCATGTCCGGTTCCTGGACATATGCTCGGGAACTCGTCACTGGGTTGGTGACGCGCGGGGTGCGAGTCACCTTGGTCACGTTCGGCGAGATTCCTCTTCCAGATCAGACCGCGTGGATGGATCGTCTGCACGGCCTGGAATACCGGCCCACAGCTTTCCGGCTGGAGTGGATGGATGAGGCTCCGCAAGATCTTGCCGAGTCTTCGGAATTTCTGGCAAATCTGGCGCGCGAGGTTCGTCCTGACTTGCTGCAGCTTCACCAGTTCTGTCACGGCGATCTTCCGGTCGATGTGCCTCGCGTGGTGATGGCTCACGGCGACCTGATCAGTTGGGCGGAGGCGGTGCAGGGATGTTCGCCGCGGCCCACGCGCTGGCTGAAGTGGTATCGAGAAACGATTATGCGCGGCATCGCTGCCACGGACGCGGTGGTTGCGCCTTCGGCCTGCATGCTTAATACACTGATCTCGACTTACAACCGCCCGCGGCGCGCGGCCATCATCTATCCCGGACGCAATCCGATTTTCTTTAACCCATATATCAGCAAAGACGACTCCGTACTTTCGATCGGCCGTCTGGTTGACGCGGGCAAGCAAGTCTTTTTGCTGACTCAGCATGTCCACCCATTTCCGGTTTGCATTGTCGGAGCTGAGCAGACAGTGCCGGTTCCGCGCATTCCCATCCGTGCGGACATAAAGGTATCGACCAGCCAGGCTACTGTCGCGATCCGCGGCCCACAGACGGAGGCTCAACTGCGCGCGCTTTACAGCCGTGCCGCCGTCTACGCCGCCACGGCACGCTACGAACCGCTTGGCATGGCGCCGCTTGACGCTGCTTTTTCCCGCTGCGCGATTGTGGCCAACGATATTCCAAGCTTCCGCGAGGTCTGGGGGGACGCGGCGCTTTACTTCCGCACCAACAACGCCACTAGCCTGGCAGCAATTCTTGCCCAGCTCGATTCCGACCGGCCCTTGCGCCAGGCCTACGCCGATCGGGCGTTCGCCCGCGCCCGTGAGCGCTTCACCGCCAAACGGATGATCGACGACTACCTCGATTTGTATCGCAGCCTGATCCACGCCAACTCGATGGCTGCTTGATGGGAATGGGAAGGGCGCGACTTCAGTCGCGAGAACCAGAACCCGAGTACTGCCGGCGACACGCCCTCGCGCTTGGTGTTATCTTTTATCCCTACTAGAATCCCACAAGGTTGGAGGAATTCACTGATGGCACAAGTAAAGGTCACCATCCGCCCTAATGGCCCGTATCGCGTAGAGGCACCGGAAGGTTCGGTTGAACTCGTCGATGCGAACGGGACGCCATACGACCTCACCGGCAAACCGGCATTTTCCCTGTGCCGCTGCGGTGGCTCCGTCAACAAGCCTTTCTGCGACGGCACGCACAGCCGCATTGGTTTTCAGGGTGCAGAACTGGCGGTAAAGAAAGCCGACCAGTAGATGAGCGACCAAACCGACCGCGAACTCGGAATGGACCGCCGCATTACGCGACGTGATTTTCTGAATGGGATGGCCGTGACTGCGGGCGCGGCGATGATGCCGTGGCAGCTCTTCGGCGGTGATTTCAATCCGGAAAACTCTCCTAACTATTACCCGCCGGCCCTGACCGGAATGCGCGGCAGCCATCCGGGCTCATTCGATGCCGCTCACGCATTGCGCGATGGCAATTTTTGGGACACAGCCGGAACGCCCCAGGATACGGGGGAAAGTTTCGATCTCATCGTTGTGGGCGGTGGAATTAGCGGGCTCGCGGCTGCGCATTTCTATCGCAAGAAAGGGGGCGCGAACGCCCGGATTCTTGTTCTGGACAACCACGACGACTTTGGCGGACACGCCAAGCGCAACGAGTTTCGCGTGAGCGACGCATTCCGCTTGGGTTTTGGTGGAACCTATTCGATTGAGAGTCCTGCGCCGTATAGCCAAGTGGCGCGCGGAGTCATTGAGGAATTGGGGATCGATGTGGCTTCCTATCCCAAATATCACGACGCGAGTCTTTATTATTCGTTTGGGCTGGGATCGAAAATCTTCTTCGATAAAGAAACCTTCGGAGTGGATCGCCTGGTTATCAGTCCTGCAACATTCAGTGGCGGCGAAAAAGATTACATCAACTCCAACGAGCACTCCGCGTGGAAGCAAATGCTGGCGCAGGCACCGATTGCGCCGCAAGCCAAGGCAGATTTCGAGCGACTGCTTCGCGATCAGGTCGATTATTTTCCAGGCCTGACTTCCAGCGAGAAGAAAGCGAAGCTCGCCCGCATCAGCTACGCCAATTTTTTGCGAGACGTTGTCAAAGCTCACGAAGATGTGGTGAAAGTTTTTCAGGCCGTGCCCCAGCCTCTGTTTGGTTTAGGCATCGATGCGGTTGCGGCTCAGGATGCGTGGGGATTCGATATGCCCGGATTCGCTGGCATGAAGCTCGATCCCGCGCCGGGCAAGGGAATGAATCGCGATGCGATTCCGAATGAAGAGGCGGAGAAATATTTCTTTCATTTCCCCGATGGCAACGCGAGCATCGCACGGCTTCTCGTCCGGCAACTGATTCCGGATGTTATTCCGGGGAGTACGGCGACGGACGTAGTTCTGGCGAAGGCGAATTATTCCAAGCTGGATTCAGCGGCGTCGCCGGCGCGGATTCGATTGAACAGCACGGCGGTGCGGGTAAAACATATTGGAGACCCGGCATCCGCGAAAGAAGTTGAGGTCGCCTACGCGCGCGGCGGCAAGGTGTATACGGCGCGGGCAAAGAATTGCGTCCTGGCATGCTGGCACGTGGTGATTCCGTATATCTGCGAAGAACTGCCGCAGACGCAGCGCGATGCTCTGGCCTCGGCGCAGAAAGTCCCATTGCTTTACACCAATGTGGCGCTACGCAACTGGACGTCGTTCCAGAAATTGAAAACCAATGCAGTGTATGCTCCAGGTTGTTATCACACGCGCGTTGCGCTCGACCTGGCGGTGAGCATCGGTGGTTACGAGTGCGCACGACAGCCGGAGCAGCCGATTGTGGTGCACATGATGAAGACTCCATGCCAGCCCGGCCGGCCATCGCGGGAGCAGCATACTCTCGGCCGCATCGAGTTATACAACACCACGTTTGAAACCATGGAGCGCGAAATTCGCAGCCAACTTGCCCGGACGCTGAGCGCGGGAGGATTCGACCCTGCGCGCGATATCGCCGCCATCACAGTAAACCGCTGGCCGCACGGATACGCCTACGAATACAACTCGCTATGGGATTCATTCTGGCTGGAAGGTGGCACGACTCCGTGCGAAGTGGCGAGAAAAACTTTCGGAAGGATCGCAATCGCGAACGCCGATGCGGGCGCGTACGCGTATACAGATGAGGCGATCAATCAGGCCTGGCGGGCGGTAGGAGATCTGA
>JBAVGI010000344.1:0-2708 GCA_049684755.1 Candidatus Sulfotelmatobacter sp. | reverse complement strand
CCTTGTTCCCCATCTTCAACCCAGCGCGATCAATTGCCTGCTCCAGATTCTCACAACTAAGCACGCCGAAAGCATGAGGAACTCCCGTCTCCTGCGCCGACTGCCCAATCCCCCGCGTCACTTCGTTG
Source organism: Candidatus Sulfotelmatobacter sp. (assembly GCA_049684755.1). Classification (GTDB taxonomy): domain Bacteria; phylum Acidobacteriota; class Terriglobia; order Terriglobales; family Acidobacteriaceae; genus Sulfotelmatobacter. The sequence continues at coordinate 2,580 of JBAVGI010000344.1, read as the reverse complement.
ACGATGACGTCATAGTGTGCCGTGTCCCCACGCAGCAAGCATCCGAGACAGACAATCGCGTCATACTTCTTAGTCTCCGCCAATTTTCGCGCCGCCAGCGGAATCTCAAACGCCCCCGGCACACGAACAATCTCGATGTCTTTGAAGAATTCTTCCCCGTATACCACGGCGCCGCACCTTTTCAGACCATCGATGGCTCCGGCCAACAGTCTTTCCGTAATAAAAGAATTGAAGCGGCTAACCACAATGCCGAACCGCTTACCTGTCCCCCGCAGATCGCCTTCGAGAGCGCCATAGTCGATATCTGTCACGCTGTGGGCTACCCGTTCACCCGTAATCAAAACTCTGGTGCCACCTGGTAACTCAACGATGAAGGATCTCGCCGCGTGATCAGGTTCGGGTCCAGACCAGTCTTTCGCGATGTTTAACTTACTGTGCCCTACCGCTACAAAGGCTGAATCTGGATCCTGCACCACGAGAACGAGGTCCGCTTCAGTCCATTTCTCCTTTAGGTAGGCGATTTTCAGCTGGACCGTTTGGGGGTAGAAGTCCGCAAATAGCAAACGACCGGTATCACCAGACGAGCCCTCGTATAGACCCAAAGAACTGAGCAGTTCGGCTAGATGCGCGAAATCCTCAGATGATCTTGCAAGGGCAGTTACTCGCGCCGACTTGATCAAGCCTTTCTCCGTGCCTCTGTGGTGAATTCGTCTTTTATCCGTGTGAATCCGTGAAAATCCGTGGCAAGAAATTTACTTCCCCTTAAACCCCGCCGCCCGCTTCTCCAAAAATGCCGCAGTCCCTTCCTTCTTATCTTCAGTCGCGCAAGCCACGGCAAACAGTACGGCCTCCAAATACAATCCCTCACTCAAAGTCATCTCCAGCCCTTTATTCACCGCTTCCATCGCGTACTGCACCGCCAGCGGAGCATTCGCAATAATCTTCGCCGCAATCGCTTCCGCCCGCGGAATCAACTCCGCCGCCACGGTAACTTCATTCACCAGTCCGATGCGATGCGCTTCCTGCGCCGTAATCATCTCGCCCGCCAGCACCATCTGCATGGCAATGCCTTTGCCTACCAGCCGCGGCAACCGCTGCGTTCCGCCGTATCCCGGAATAATCCCCAGCTTCACCTCAGGCTGTCCCAACTTCGCATTCTCGCTCGCCAGCCGCATCGTGCAAGCCAGCGCGATCTCGCACCCCCCGCCGAGCGCAAATCCGTTGATGCACGCAATCACCGGCTTGCCCAGATTCTCAATCAAGTTCAAAACGCTCTGCCCACGGTGCGTATATTCCTTGGCTGCAACTGCATCGTTCTTAGCCAGCTCGGCGATGTCCGCTCCGGCAATAAATGCCTTCTCGCCAGAACCAGTCAGAATGACGACGCGAATCGCTGAATCGCTCTTGATGTCATGAAACGCCGCCCGCAACTCCTCCATCGTAGCCATGTTGAGAGCGTTCAAAACCTTCGGCCGGTTCACGGTGACGTAAGCAATCGCGTTTTTCTTTTCCAGAAGTATGTTTTCGAAGCTCATAAATTCCAATATCCGGAGAGCATTGTGCTTGAAAAAGCCTTGTCATTCTGAGCGGAGCGAAGAACCTATGCAATTTGCTAGCAGCACCGCGGCTGCTTGCCTGAATTCTCATGTGACTTGCAGTGCGGATTTCAGATTCCGTTTGAATCCGCGCCTATCCGTGGCAAAGCATCACTTCCCCCGCACCACCGCCGCCACATCATCTTTACTCAGATCGCAACTGATGCAGCGCTGCGTCCACAGGCGGTTGCCAAATATCTTTCCGCACCGCGGACACTTCCATTCCGTCAGCCACCAGGCTCCCGCCAGATAAACTCCAACCCAAGCCAACAGAATCGCGAAGTCCTTGCCTTCGCCCATCTTGAGCTTTCCGATCAGTAAGCCCAGAAACAGAAAGCTCGCAAACAGGATGACCACAAGATTCCGCCGCGCCACGTAGCTGTGCCAGGCCCGGCGATAAATCTCCAAATCCTCCGGGCCGCCTTCACCCGGTAGCCGGTCGGTTTTTCTGCGCCTTAGCATTGCGATTGAATTTGGCACCTTAAGTCTGGCACCTTAATCTGGAATCTCCGATTCTACAGTTTATTGGCCTTCGGTTGATTCGGATCGGACTAATCGTAAAACCCCTTGCCCGATTTCCGCCCGTACCATCCAGCCATGACCAGCCGTTTCAGCAGCGGAGGCGACGCGAAGCGCCGCTCCTTGAACTCGTCATACATCACATGAGTAATGTAATAAGTGGTGTCAAGGCCTACAAAATCCAGCAACGTAAAGGGCCCCATCGGATATCCGCAGCCCAGCTTCATCGCATTGTCGATATCTTCAATCGATCCCACGCCTTCTTCATAAGCCCGAATGGCGTCGAGCAAATAAGGCACCAGCAGCCGGTTTACGATGAATCCCGTCTTATCTGACGTCCGCACCGGAACCTTGCCCAGCTTTTTCGCGAACCCGTAAGCCGTTTCGTAAACATCATCAGCAGTGGCGATCGTGCGCACCACTTCCACCAGCTTCATCAGCGGCACTGGATTAAAAAAGTGCAGCC
>JBAVGI010000343.1:0-5244 GCA_049684755.1 Candidatus Sulfotelmatobacter sp. | reverse complement strand
TTAAAGTGGTGACGGAGGGACAAGGGTCGATGACGGCCGGGGATCTGGCGGCGCGGGAGGAGTTTCATCGCAAGGTGGCGCGGCTTTACCGGGCGGCATCAGGTGCGACGCGGACGGCGCATGAGGTTGAGGACCGGCTGAAGGCGATTCGCGAAGCGTTGCGGGATACACCGGCGGCGGAAAAACAGTTGGATGCGGAGGCGGATGCGATTGAGAAGAATGACCGGCTGATTTTACGGGCGCTCAGCGGGGATAAGGAAATGCAGAAGCGGAACGAGCCGGTGGCGTCGTCGATCAACGACCGCATCGAGGCCATCATGGAAGGGGAAAGATTTTCTTTGGCGAAGCCGACGCAGAGTCATGTTGAGGATTACAACATTGCCGCGGCGGAGTTTGCGGAACAACTGGGGAAACTTCATACGCTGGTTGAAGTTGATTTGGCCAAGCTGGAGAAAGATATGGAGGCTGCGGGAGCGCCGTGGACTCCGGGGCGGGTGCCGGAGTGGAGTGAGAAGTAAAAGATTATTGCCACGGATTTGCGCGGATAAACTAAATCGCCCGGCGCCAAGGAGTTCTGGCGAGAGTTTGCAAGGGTACAAAAGAAACCAAGGTCCCTTGCTGCGCTCGGGATGACACGTGAATTTTTTGATCTGCTGAATCCGTGAGATCCGTGGCAGATTTTTTCTTGCGCTGTGCAAGTCGCTTGTTTTTTTCTCAGGCGGCTGTGGTAAACTCGCCGCCGACTGTTGCTTTGCGCTGTGGGGCGCGGCAACCGCCGTGGGGAAATCGTTCGACGTCGCTTCTCGTGGTTGGGAGGACTGGGGAATGGGCCTCGCGTTAATGGCTTTGATCTGGCTGATTACATTGGCCAGCACGTACTTCTTTGTCGCCAAAACCTGGTGGCTGCCGGTGGGCGCTTCTTCCGCCACGGCATTCATTGACGGACAACTCACACTCACATTTATTTTGATGGGAATTGTTTTTCTGGCGGCGCAATTGTCGCTGGGATACATCGTCTGGAAGTACCGGCAAACGCCTTCCTCGCCGCCGGTGCTTTACTCGCATGGAAATACAAGACTGGAAATTGTGTGGACTGTGCTCACGACGATTTTGTTCGTGGGATTGAATCTGATGGGCAGCCGGGTGTGGGCAAGCCAGCGCTTCGATCAGGCGGGGCCGGGCGCGGTGCAGGTGGAAGTGACGGGGATGCAGTTTGCCTGGTACTTCCGCTATCCGGGGCCGGATGGAAAGTATGGGGCGACGAGCCCGAAGCTGATGGATCCATCGGCGGGCGGAGAAGCGGCGGTGGGGCTGAATGAGTCCGATCCGGCGGCGAAGGATGATGTGGTGACGGGGACGATGTATTTGCCGGTCGACCGGCAGGTGGATATCAGCTTGCGAGCGGTCGATGTGATCCACAGTTTTTTTGTGCCTTCGTTGCGATTCAAGCAGGATGCGGTTCCGGGATTGAATATTCACATGCACTTCACGCCGACGGCGATTGGCGAGTATGAGATTGCATGCGCCGAATTATGCGGGCTGGGACATTACAAGATGCATGGCATGGTTCATGTGGTGAGCCAGGAAGATTTCGATAAATGGATAGCGGCACGGGAGGCGGAGAAACAATAAAATGGCGACCGCGGCTACGGTTCATTCGCACGCTCCTCAGGGATTTATCCGGAAATATATTTTCAGCCTGGATCACAAAGTTATTGGCATTCAGTATTTCTTTCTGGCGCTGACGGCGGTGTTTGTGGGGATGTTTTTGTCGCTGCTGATGCGCATCCACCTGGTGTGGCCGAATGCGGTGCTGCCGCTGGTGGGGGAGATCAAGCCGGAGACTTATCTCAGCCTGCTGACGATGCACGGAACGATTATGGTGTTCTTCGTGCTGACGACGGCTCCGCAGGGCGGATTTGGAAATTATTTTTTGCCGATTCAGATTGGGGCGCCGGATATGGCGTTTCCGGTGCTGAACATGCTTTCGTTCTGGACGACGTTTATCGCATTCGTGACCATCATCGCGGCATTTTTTGTGACTGGTGGAGCGCCGCTGCACGGGTGGACGGGATATGCGCCGCTGAGTGCGCTGCCATCGGCGGGTCCGGGTGAGGGGTTGGGCGCGGATTTGTGGATCACGAGCATTGCGATTTTCTGCATCGCGTCGTTGATGGGGGCGCTGAACTTTATTACGACTACGCTCGATCTGCGGGCGAAGGGCATGACTATGATGCGCATGCCGCTGACGGTTTGGTCGTGGTTTATCACGGCGATTTTGGGATTGCTGGCGTTTGGGGTGCTGCTCTCGGCGGGCATTTTGTTGTTGATGGATCGGAATTTGGGGACGAGTTTTTATGTGCCGCTGGTGGTGGTGAACGGGCAGATCATGGGACACAAGGGCGGGTCGCCGCTGTTGTGGCAGCATCTGTTCTGGTTCTTCGGGCATCCGGAGGTTTACATCGCGATCCTGCCGGGGATGGGCGTGGCTTCGCAGGTATTGTCGACGTTCTCGCGCAAACCGATCTTTGGATATAAGGCGATGGTTTACGCGATGCTGGCCATTGGATTTCTTGGATTCATGGTGTGGGGCCACCACATGTTTATGAGTGGCATGAGTCCGTACTCGGCGTTTGCGTTTTCGATTTTGACCATGTGCATTGGCGTGCCGTCCGCCATCAAAACTTTTAACTGGCTGGGAACGATGTGGAAGGGGCACATTCGATTCCAGACGCCGATGCTTTATGCCATCGGATTCGTTTCCCTTTTTGTTTCCGGCGGTTTGAGCGGCCCGTTTCTGGCGCAGCCGGTGCTCGATATCCAGTTGCACGATACTTACTTTGTGGTCGGACACTTTCATTTGATTATGGGAGTGGCGGCGATCTTTGGAATGTTTGCGGCGACCTATTACTGGGTGCCGAAAATGTTTGGGCGGATGATGAATGAAACATGGGGACGGGTGCATTTCTTCGTGACGCTGGCGGGAACTTACGCGATCTTTATGCCGATGCATTACCTGGGGATTGCGGGCGGGACGCGGCGGTATTCGCAATATACGGAAGTGGCGTACCTGCATAAGCTGATGCCGCTGCATGAGTTCATGACTTATGCGGCGATCATCACGATTGCGGCGCAGTTTATTTTTGTGATCAATCTTTTCTGGACGATCTTCAAGGGGCCGAAGGCGAGTGATAATCCGTGGGAGGCGACAACTCTGGAGTGGACTACGACGACTCCTCCTCCGCACGATAATTTTGGCGGGAAGACGCCGGTGGTGCATCATGGGCCGTATGAATATGGAGTGCCGGGAGCGGCGCGGGATTATGTGATGCAGACGGATCCGGCGACGGTGGGGACGCACTAGGGTCTCTAGAAGCCCACGTCTCGCAAAAGAAGCGAGACGTGGGGCACCCTCATCCGAAATGATTTTGGGAAAGGCGGAATGGTCTGAAGTAATCATGGCGACTTATAGTCCAAGCACTCCGGTAAACAAGTTGGGCCGCGGCGGGGATATTCCTGTTCCTCCAAACGGCGGTGGCGGCGACAACTCCCAGGATTCGAATCTTCCAAATTATGGGGCGCGGCTGCGGCGGGCACGGCTGGGGCTGATCTGCGGGATTGCAACCGTCAGCATGGTTTTTATTTCGCTGACCAGTGCATACGTGGTGCGGCAGGGATTGCCGACTTTCGACGGCGCGACGAATTCTTATGTGCGCGACTGGGGCCAGGTGCAGTTGCCGTGGCTGTTGCTGGGCATGAATACTGTGCTTTTGCTGGTGAGCAGTTTGACCATGGAATTGGCGCGGCGGGATATCAAACGGCGGGCGGCGCTGGCTCCGCTGCAATCGATGCCGGGGATTTCGCTGGGCAATGAAAGAAGTTTTCCCTGGCTGGGTGTGACGGTGTTGTTGGGGCTGGGATTTCTGGTGGGACAGTGGATGGCGTGGGGCGAGTTGGAGGCGCGCGGATTTTTTGTGGACACGAATCCGAACAGCTCGTTTGTTTATTTGCTGACGGCGACGCATGCGGTGCATCTGGCGGGAGGAATTATTGCATTGCTGTGGGCGGGGACGACTTCCCTGCTGCACCGTCCGATTGAGGGGCGGCGGATTGTGGTCGACGTCACGGCGTGGTACTGGCATTTTATGGCGGTGCTGTGGGTTTATGTTTTTGCGTTGCTGGGGTTGGCGCGGTGAGGAAGCGGCCGTCGCACGAACCCGGGCTGTAGCGAGAGGGAGATCCTTCGCTCCGCCTGAAGAACGGCTGCGCTCAGGATGACGCTCGGTAAATAGAAAAAGGGGGAATCTGGGGAATGGCTGAAGCCACGCTGCAACATGAAGGCGCTGCGGTGCACGGGGCCGCGGGCGAATTTGAAGCGCCGTTGTTTGGGGCGTACTCGAAGAAGGTGGGGATGTGGCTGTTTCTGGCCTCGGACTCGCTGACATTCGGGGCGCTGCTGTTTGCCTTCAGCTACAACCGGATTTATACCGCGTGGCCGACGCCGTTTGGCAAGGAAAGCATTATCAATGCAACCGTGATGACGGCGTGCCTGTTGTCGAGTTCGCTGACCATGGTGCTGGCGGTGTTGGCGGCAAAGCGTGGCGATCGCGCGTGGACGCGAAACTGGATTCTGGGGACGATGGTGTTTGGCACGGCGTTTATCGTGCTGCATGGCATGGAGTGGACTCACTTGATCCATGACGGACTTACCTTGCCGGGGTTTCCGAAATCGGTGGAGGTGGGGAGCGGAGAGTATGCGAAAGTCTCGGCGGGCGTGCCGCAGTTTGCCGCCACATTTTTTGGGTTGACGGCGATGCACATGTTGCACGTAACGATCGGCGTGATTTATCTGGGCGTGGTAGCGCTGCGGAAGTGGTTTCTGCCGATTTTAGGCGCGCTGTGGCTGGCGGGATACTTCTTGATTCCGGCGGATAATGTTTTTCATTACGGAATTCATGCGCTGTTGATCGGACTGATAGTCGCGAGCGTGATTCTGTTTTTGAAGCCGAAGGATTATGACGCGCATGACGTGGAAGTCTCAGGATTGTATTGGCATTTTGTGGATCTGGTGTGGATGTTTATTTTTCCGCTGGTGTATTTGATGTCGACCAAGGTGTAGTGGGGCGCGACGTTAGCGGCTAAAGCCGCTGATCAGAGGAGACGTAATCGCAACGCTGAAGCGCTGCACCACCCAAAATCACGAATCAAAATCGGCGTGAAGTTGACGAGGGGTGTATCTATGGA
>JBAVGI010000342.1:0-12144 GCA_049684755.1 Candidatus Sulfotelmatobacter sp. | reverse complement strand
TCATCCGCGCCGCCACCAAAGCTGCCATCCTCAAATACGGATGGAAAGTCATCGGCATCCCCGATGGTTTCGATGGCCTGATCTGGCCGGAGAAAGCTTTCGAACTCACTCTGAAGGAAGTCAGCGGTATTTTGCCGCGCGGCGGAACAATTCTGGGCACCACTAACCGCGGCGATCCTTTCCATTACAGGAAGTTAGAGCGCGGCAAGGAAGTGTTGCGGGACATTTCCGGAAAGGTAGTTGCCAACGCGGCGAAGCTCGGCATCGATGCCATCATCAGCATTGGCGGAGACGGATCGCAGAAAATCGCCTACGAACTTTTCAGGAAGGGAATGAAGATCGTAGGCGTGCCCAAAACGATCGACAACGATCTTTCCGCGACCCAGGTCACTTTCGGATTCGATACCGCGCTGCACACCGTGACCGATGCCATCGACAAAATTCACACTACCGCTGCTTCGCACCATCGCGTGATGGTGGTTGAAGTCATGGGCCGGGATTGTGGCTGGATCGCGCTCGAGGCCGGCATCGCCGGTGGCGCACACATCATCCTGATTCCGGAAATTCCTTTTACCATCGAACACGTTTGCCGCTACATCGCGGAGCGCGAAAAAGTCGGCAAGGATTTTACGATTATCGTGGTCGCCGAAGGAGTGAAAACACCGCCGGAGTTAAAAGAGAATCGACGCGCCAGCTCCATCGGCAACCTGCTGGGCAACGCCATCGCCCGCGGCTCCGGCAAAGATGTTCGCGTCAGCGTGCTCGGCCACATTCAGCGCGGAGGCACGCCGTCGCCCTTCGATCGCATCCTGGCCACGCGCTTTGGCGTGGCCGCAGTTGACCTGATCGCCGCCGGCGGTTTCGGCATGATGGTCGCTCTGCACGGCGATACCATTGTCTCCGTCGATGTAGCCCACGCGATTGGTCACCTCAAGTCAGTGAATCCGAATGGAGAAATTGTGCGCACCGCTCGCGCGGTCGGCATTGGATTTGGTGACTAGGAACAGAGAGTAATGCAAGGCGTGTGTGAAGAACTCGAGCGAATTTTTCTTGCCTGCATTGCGGCTTCGCGGTACTTTCGTAATCTCCCCCACAAAGCTGAAGACGCGCTTTAATAGAAGACATCGTAACGCTCCGGCATTGGATTTATAACGATGAGCACTTTGGGATTGTGTCTGGTTGTCCAGTTTTGTCTGGCGTTCGGCGTGGCGGGATTATTGTGGCCAGAGCGGTTGATGCCCTTCTTCGAAGTCCTGATGTTTCCCTGGGCGGCAAGTTATCGCGGTATTCGGGCCAACAGCATCGCCGCGATTGGATTGTCACTTTTACTTTTCGCCCGCCTGTTCACGGGTCTGCACTAGGTCGGACATTGCCAATTCCCTAGTCCTTCATCATCTCGTCGATCAGCGCGTAAAGCTGGCTTCGGTCGACCACTTCCACAAAAGGTTTGCCAGAGTGTCGATTACTCACAACGTAAAGCGTGGGAGTGTGTTGCAGCTTGATTTCCTTGCCCAGTTCTTTATCGGCATTTACCAGGGCAGCGAGTTTGCCGTCGGGATCAACCACGAAAGGCAAATCCACTTTGTGTTCGGCTGCGAATTTCTCCGCATAGCCACGCAAATTCTGGGGCGTCACTTCCAGTTGATTCGAAAAAATATAGTCCCGAAACTCATTGCCGAGCGCCTTCGAGTGCGTATCAAAATAGCGCGCCAGGATGGCCGCGTCATACGACCAGGTATGAAAAGGCAACGGGAAATCGTGGCGCACCACGGGAATCTTGTAGGTTCGGGCGGCCTCTTCCACCAGCGGCGCAGCACGGCGGCAATCGGGACACTGCAAATCTTCGAAGACCACAATGGCTACGCGAGAGCCTTTAGGCGGCCGCAGCGCGGGATTCACAGCTGCCTGCTGCGCTGCAGCGGAAGAAAAAATAGTCAATACCACAAACAGCAAGCCAGCCACGAAAAGACTCCTGGAAATATTTTTCATAATTCGCATGTCAGAAACTTAAAGCGCGAGCGCGTTATCCCGTCGAGCCATGTAACGCCTTGTCTTCGATGGTAACTGAATCGTAGTCCTTCATGTAAGGATGTCCAGCCGAAAGCTACGTCCGGAGGTGCATGGTCCGTAAACCCGGCGCGGCTCGCCGCCAGGCGGCAACGCGCTATAGTAAAAAGTGCGTCTGGATGAATCATTCTTCGTAAAGATTGTGAAACCCTTCCGTTTATCGCATCTTGATCGGCTCGTCGTGGCGCTCACACTGGCCACCGTATTTGCTCTGACTGCCTGCAATCGCGGCCGGCACCGCGTGCTCGAAGTCAACTATGTCTCCGCCGTCCAGGCCACGCTGCGCGATCAGGTGGCCACCATCTACAACCGCGTCGGAATCGTAAAAAATGGCGAACGTGTCGAGGTGCTGGAGCACGAAAAGCGATTCTCGCGCGTGCGTACCGCGAGCGGCCTCGAGGGGTGGATCGAGCAACGCTATCTCGTAGATCAGTCCACCTACGATGGCCTGCAGAAGCTCACGCAAGACAACCAGAATGATCCCATTCAAGCGCCGGGCGTCCTGCGCAATGACACCAACCTCCATCTCACGCCGGGACGCGAAACCGAACATCTGTACCAGCTTTCCGCTGGAGCGAAAGTTACCGTGCTCAAACGCGCGACCGTCGAGAAACAACCCGGAGTGGTAGTACAGTCGAAAGCCGGGAAGCCCGTTGGCCCGGTACTTGAAGACTGGTGGCTGGTGCGCGACGCGCAGAACCGCGTCGGCTGGGTGCTGGCACGCATGGTCGATATCGATGTGCCGCTGGATATCGCCCAATATGCCGAAGGTCAGCGCTTTGTTGCCTTCTTCGTTCTCGATCAAGTACAGGATTCCGGAAAAGAGGGCACCGGAAAAAACGTTCCGCAATATTTATGCGCCATGACGGAGCCGCGCGACGGTCTTCCCTACGACTACGATCAGGTTCGCGTATACACCTGGAACGTGCGAAGGCATCGCTACGAAACGGCTTACCGCGAACACGGCCTGAACGGTGTGCTCCCCGTGACCGTGACTAGTGAGAATTTCGATAAGGAAGGTACCTTGCCGGTCTTCATTCTGCGAGTGAAGGATGACGCCGGCAACGTGAGCGAGCGCAAGTACAAGTTGAATACTCCAATGGTTCGGCGCGTCCTGGCCCCCGGCGAACAGAAAGAAACACCGAGGACAGCGAATCGCCGGCGCCGCTGATCTCTAACCTCTTGCAGTAACGGGCTCTCGATTAGCGAGCTCCTCGATTAGCCTTTGATTCTTATCGAAGCCGCCCCGAGAATTTCACGGCTCTTTGTCTCCTGGACGAATACAGCGACTCGCAGATTTTCCGGCTTCCAATCGGGACTGAATTTGACGAGAGTATCGCCGGAGAACGCGACCGAGGCATTGTGCGCATCCGCAACCCCAATCTTGCTCAAGGATCGAAGAGTAGCGACATGCTGCAGAACGTGCCCGGCATTTTCTCCTCGACTCACCGACGAATGCAGCCCGTCTTCGGTCACCGCCAGCCAGATTTCCGCCACATCGCCCGTTGCGCTTCGCGCAAGTTTTTCCACCGACACGTGGAAACTTTCAGAGCCCTTCGTATCCGAGGAGAGAGCAGTGATCCGCACCTCTGTTTTCAACCCTCCTGCCGCCTTCTCAATCTCAGCTTCCGCTTCTCCGCGATTATTGCCGACAAACTGACTGCGTCCGTTCACGACCGCCTCGGGCGTGTACGGATCGTTTTTGAACACGGCGGCGTATGCTTGCTGCCGCTGGGTCCACTGCGACGAAGAATAGGGATCGACCCAGCCATCGTGATTCCAATAATCCACATGCTCTTCGAGAGCGATGATCTCGGCATCGGCGATCGGTTGCTGCTGTACCAATTTCTGCAGCAGCAAATCAGCCGGCGGACAGGAAGAACAACCCTCCGAAGTGAACAGCTCGACTACTAGTGGACTGCGGGCAGCGTTGGCGGCAGAAACTCGGGTCGTTCCATTGGGGTTGACCGCCAGAAAAAATGCACCGACCATCAGCCCGGCACCGAAAAATAGATCAGGAAATACTCGCATTGCGTCATCTCCGCGCGCCTAGCATTGATGCGCACGACCGCAGGAAGTTACGATTTCCAAGTTCCGCAATGACGGCGAAAATTAGTGGCAGCGAAATTCACTAGCAATAAAAGTCGGCGATGCTGGTCACCACCCGCTTCTGCTCGTCTTCGGTAAGCTCGGGAAACATTGGCAGAGCCAGCACTTCTTCCGCCGCGCGTTCGGCTTCAGGGAAGTCACCTTCGCGGTAACCCAGATACACGAAGCAAGGTTGAAGGTGCAGCGGGATTGGATAGTAAATTTCCGTTCCAATCCTGCGTGCGGTCAGGAACTCACGAAGTTCGTCGCGGCGGTACGCGCGCACGACGTACTGATGAAAAACGTGGTGCGCCTTCCTGGACGTCTGCGGAAGTTGAATGGGAGACGCGTTCTCGCCTCCCAGATCTCCCGCACCCGAAAGCCCGGCCTGGGCAAACAATTGATCGTAAGTCGCTGCACGCTGTCGCCGCGCATCATTCCATCCCTCGACGTACTTCAGCTTCACTCGCAAGATCGCGGCCTGCAATGCGTCGAGACGGCAATTCCATCCAAACTCTTCGTGAACATAACGGTGCGGGCTGCCGTGATTGCGCAATCGCCGCATGTGCGCCGCCATTTCTGGGTTGCTGGTAGCCACCAGTCCCGCATCGCCGTAGGCGCTCAGGTTCTTGGTGGGATAAAAACTGAACGCCGCCGAGACGCCCATGGATCCCGCGCTTCGGCTCTCTCCCGACTCGCTTGCCCAGCGCGCGCCAATCGCCTGCGCGGCATCTTCGACTACAGACAAATGAAATTCCTCAGCCAATTGCTGCAAGCGATCCATATCGGCGCACTGGCCGTAAAGATGAACCGGCAACAGCACGCGCAGTTTGTCGTGTGGACTGCGGCGCAGAAATGATTTCACCTGGGCCGGATCGAGATTGTATGTTTGCGGGTCAATATCGGCGAACACCGGCCGAGCTCCGGCCCGCACAATGGCGCTCGCCGAAGCAAAGAAACTGAAAGGCGTGGTCAGCACCTGATCTCCAGGCTCCACGCCAGCAGCAAGTAGCGCCAACCACAAAGCATCTGTACCGGAGGCGCAGCCGGCGGCGTCATGAGCGCCGCAGAAAGTGGCGATCTCCCGCTCCAGCTCTTCGACCTCTGCCCCGAGAATGTAGTGCTGCGACGCACAAACCCTCTCAATCGCAGCCAACACCTCCTCCCGTACCTGCAGATATTGGCGCTGCAGATCCAGCATGGGCACCGAGTCGAAGCCGTGAACCCCTCGCAATGGCGGGTCGGCGGAGTATGGCTTGGAAGGTTCGTGATGAGTCGAAGATTTCGTCACACAAACGCCGATTGTAGCAGGAAAGCAATCTCACCCTCTCCCAAGCGCGCTGCAACACCGATGCAAGCCGAATCCTCAGGGTTGCTGTGGATACCAAAATTAATAGATTTGTCGGCCCAGCCATTCAGTTTTTGGGGAAACGCTTCAGGCTTGACGAAACAAAACATTGAAAACAATGGGGGTTTGTAAAGTTTTGTTTTGGAGTCTCAGTTGCACATGTCTTGTTGCTCGGGGCGCAGTTTGCATTCCCTGTCGTTGCATACGTGCACCCCGACAGAGCGCCAGGGTCCGGATAATAACCCAGGTTCACCCTAACTTAACGCGCGCCAGGAGAAACGCCATGAGACAACTTGCACCGAGCTTCAAGGTCGCAGGTCTGGTTTTTGCACTGTTTGGTCTGCTCGCGATCAGCGCCGGTCTGGCCTACGGCCAGGCCATTGACGGCAACGTGGTCGGCACGGTACTCGATTCGCAAGGTGCAGCGGTTGTGGGCGCGCAGGTTAACGCCGTGAACGTCTCCACAAACGTGGTGGCTACCACCAAGACCAACAGCGCCGGCGAATATCGCTTCGATAATCTTCTGGTCGGAACCTACAAGATTACCGCGAAGATGACCGGTTTCAAGACCATCACCGAGCAAGTCGACGTGGAACTGAACAAGACCGGTACCCGGAACCTGACCCTGACGCCCGGCGCTGCCAGCGAGACGGTCGAAGTCTCGGGCACACCCCCGACCATTGACACCACCACTTCGCAACTCCAGTCCACATATGAAGAGAAGCAGCTTCAGGATCTGCCCAGCGCCTCGACGGGTACAGGAGTTTTGAATCTCGCACTGTTAGAGGCCGGCGTAGGCAGCACTGGCGGCTTGGGTGCTGGCTCCGGACCATCGGTCGGCGGCCAACGTCCCCGTGAGAATAACTTCACAATTGAAGGCACGGACAACAACGATAAGACCGTCACCGGCCCGCTGGTGTACATCCCCAATGACGCCGTTGCCAACTTCACCGTGATTCAAAACCAGTTCAGCCCCGAGTTCGGACACTCTGCCGGCGGCCAGTTCAACCAGGTGATAATCAGCGGCACCAACTCCATCCACGGCATGGTCTACGAGTACTTCCAAAACCGCAATCTCAACGCGATTGACCAGGAACTGGCGAACGAGGGCGTGTTCACCAATCCGCGCTACGACAACAATCGTTTCGGCGGCGAAGTTGGCGGACCTATCATCAAGAACAAACTGTTTTATTTCGCTAACTTCGAATACAACCCAATCGGCCGGTCGGCAACACCCAGTTCGGCGGCTTGCGCTCCAACCGCCGCAGGGTGGGCGGCCATCGAGGCCATTCCGAGCGTGAATAAAACCAGCGCTGCTGGTTTCGCGGCGCAAGCGACCGCGCCCGCAGCAGGCAACTGCCCCAGCGAACCATTCGCCGTGGTCAACAATTACTCCGGTGCCACACCAGTACCGCAAAATATCCCGGTCGGCGTCCTGCCCATCGTGGCTCCGAATTATCAGAACACAACCGCGCTAGTTACCTCCATGGATTTCGACCTTAGCTCGAGGGATCAGATCCGTGGGCGCTACATTTACAACAAGCTGCTCACGATCGATACCGGAGCTGAATTGCCGCAGTTCTTCACCAGTCTGCGCATTCCGTATCACCTTGTCACGTTGGCCGAGTATCATACTTTCTCGCCGGCGATTGGTAATGAGTTTCGCGTTGGCTTTAACCGGACGGCAAATGACTACACGGTGCCGAGCGGAAGTTTAGGTGCATTTCCCGGCCTGGACGCATACCCCAACCTTACGATTGACGAACTGGGCAGCATTAACGTAGGCCCAGACCCCAACGCTCCCCAGTACGCGGTGCAGAATACCTATCAGCTTGAGGACAATCTCTCTTGGGTTAGAGGCAATCACAGTTTGAAGTTCGGTATCGATCTGCGCAAGCAAATCGATCCACAATTGTTCATCCAGCGCTCGCGCGGCGACTACGAGTGGGCGACTCTGGACGGTTTTGTGAATGACTTCGGCCCCAATACCACCAATGCCGCCGGATTTGGCCAGCGCAGTTTCGGCTCGGCAGGCTACTCGGGCGACGATAAGATGTACGGATGGTATGTGAACGATGTTTGGAAGGTCCGGCCTCACCTTAGCCTGAATATTGGACTTCGTTATGAATACCTCACCGTGCCTTTCGGCTGGACTCAGCAAAGCCTGAATGCCATTTCAGACGTTCCCGGCCTGATCACCTTCGGCTCGCCGCAGGCACCGAAGACAGACTTCATGCCCCGCATCGGGTTTGCGTATTCTCCCGGCAACAGTGGGAACACCTCGATTCGCGGTGGTTTCAGCATGGGTTACGACGTGCTCTATGACAACATCGGGACGTTGTCGCGTCCGCCGCAAATTGGCTCAACCGCTAATTGCCCCTCAGCCGCCTGCCCCGCGTCCCACTTCCTGGCTGACGGCGGCATTAAGCCGGAGGCTTCGAGCGGCATTACCATACTCGACCAGGCGACGGCGCGTGCGAATACTTCCTCCTACTTACCCGACAATGTCCAGTATCCTTACGCGGAATCGTGGAACTTTGGCGTTCAGCATGTGTTCGCGTCCAAGTACACCGCCGAGGTGCGCTACGTAGGGTCTCGCGGCATCCACCTCCCCACCCAAAACATTATCAACTATGACACGTATGTTACCGCCACAAACTCTCTACCTACGTTCCTTAGCGCACCAACTCAGGCGCAACTAAATGCAATTCCAGTCACACGTAGTTTGGATGGTCCCGGGGGCCTCTTGGATCAGAGCTATAACTGCGTCACCACCTGTTTTGTTGGCGCCCCCTACCTCAACGCTGGTTTCAACAGCGGCAACCCAATCACTTCCTTCGCTCCGTGGGGTTCTTCTACCTATCACGGCCTGGCCACGCAAGTGCAACGTCGGTTATCGAATGGCTTAATGTTCCAGGGCGCATGGACGTGGAGTCATATGATCGATAACAGCACTGCCGACTTTTACTCCACCGTCATTTCACCCCGGCGGCCGCAGAACTTCCAGGACCTTCCGGCGGAGCGGGCCAACTCGATTCTGGACCATGCCCATCGCGTCACCATGGCCGTAATTTACGACGCGCCGTGGTTCTCTCATGATTCCAGCTGGGTCAAAAGAAACGTGCTGGGTAACTACGAGTTCGCCCCCGTCTACACTTGGGAGTCCGGCCAATGGGGAACCGTGCAGAGTGGCGACGATGCGAACCTGAACGGTGATTCCGCACCGGATCGCGCCATCTACAACCCCGCCGGTCAGCGGGGTGTGGGCAGCGACGTGATTCCCTTATGCCAAAATGTCAATCCATGCGGCTCCCCGGGTTCGGGCTATACGGTGGCTTATCAGGCAGTCAATCCGAACGCGCAGTACATCACTGCGCAATTGGGGGCCTTCGCCACTTCCAGCCGCAATACTCTGGAGACGCCGCCTATCAACAATTTCGACATAACAGCCGCCAAACACTTCAAGTTTGGCGAACGCTACAGCGTCGATTTCCTGGCGCAGGCGTTCAACATGTTTAACCATCCACAATTTGTCTCGGGCTATATCAACGATGTGGCAAGCGATGGAGTTACTGGCCCCGCCAGAAACTTCTTCATTCCGAACAACTCAGTTTTCGACAATGCCCGTCAGAACTTCAGCAGCCACCCGCGCACCATGCAGTTGGCACTGAAATTCGGCTTCTAACGGAAGTTCGCAAAGCACATTCAGGAGGCTCTTCGGAGCCTCCTGATTTTTTGTGCCCTTGATTTGCGCGAGCTTATTTCCCGAACATCGGATAGTGGCTGGCCGCGCCCATAAAGAACAGCAACGGGATCGACAAGTAAGCGTTGGCGCGGGAGCATAGAAACGCCTGCCGGGCCATATATTTCGCTTTGTCGGGCATGGGTGTGCCGTTCGTTGCGTTGTCTCGCGTCCATTGAATCAGCCGTTTCTGGATGCGCCAGATCACTCCCCAAACGTTGAGCATCATCACCCAGCCAATGCCGCCGCCAATGCCGATAGCCAGCAGGCGATTGCTTTCCCACCCTTGGCTATTCCAGCTAAGGAAGAGCCACGCTGCGGCCACAATCACAACTGCGTAAACGACGCCGATAAATGCACCATTATCGAAAACCCCTTTACCTGGGATCAGGCAGGCATACAGAATTCCCCAGACAATCGTCCAGATCAAAAAGAAACTGCCCATGGCTGTTCCGCTGCTGGCGTGGATGCCTTGCACCATCGCGTTTTGCGCATCGGCCGCGACAATATTTCCCCAATAAGCCAGGCCAGCCAGCACCGTCACCACTGCGGACACGCGGAACCACCACAGCGCACGCGTCATCAGCGCGGGCATCACCTTGCCCTTGGTCGCGGGATCCAGCTCTTTCATGAACGGGACGTTCACCAGATTGAAAAAGTACAGCAGTCCAATCCAGGTAATGCCCGCGAGGAAATGAATCCAGCGGAGCAGCATCAGGAAGTTGGTTTTGAAATCGTGCGGAAGATTGATTTGCGGACCAAAATTAAAAGTGAAGAAAGTTGCCAGAGCGGCGCTTGCCATGATGCCTCCTAAAATTTCAAGGTGTTGCACGGGCTGGAATGCCCACGCCGGGGATTGTACACAACCGCACGAAGCCATGGGCTCTCGGGCGGACTGCACTACGCAACGTTTGCCACATGGGTACAAAAAACAAGATCGCAAAGTTCCCGGTTGAAAAGCTTTCAGGGAGGCCGTATGGTACTGGCAGCTACCTGCTGGGCGGCACGGTCACAGACAATCGGACCGTGAGGAAGCAGGGTTCCTCCCCCCGTGTTCCTTGTGCGGAAGGTCGCGAGGAAACGTTGTCGTTTCGGCTGTCCCGAGGCAATTGCCGAAGGCGCAAGTGGATAGGCGCAGTTCAAAGAACCTAAGGAGATCGGCTATGGAGAGCAGCAAGCCGGCACAGAACATTCAGGATTCCTTCCTCAACACGGCCCGTAAGGAAAGATTGAGCATCACGATTTATTTGCTCAGTGGCGTGAAGTTGACGGGCCGGATTCGCTCTTTCGACAAGTACTCCGTAGTACTGGAGGCCAATGGACAGGAGCAATTGATTTTCAAACACGCCATCTCAACCGTAGTGATGGGGCGGACCATGCCGCATAGCGTGCACCCTGCGCACTCCGACGGGAAGGCCGCGCCGGCAAGCGGGACGACGGCCCAGGCGGCCAGCGCTTCTGGCACTGAAGGGTAAGGCGTTCAGTTATTGCGTAGTTCTCATACCAAGAAGACTCGTGATCGGGCGTCCCTAGCTCGACGTGTCCCTCTTGGCGCGCAGCCCCCGTCCGCTGCAGATTCGCGGGAGCGTGCGTTTCTAGTCGGACTCGACGTGCGCACGCGAGGGCGCGGCGGGATGAAAGTAACCGCTCAGGCGCAAGCTGCGCGCGATGCGGCTTCCTCCGGTGTGTCTGATGAAAAAGTTGGCGCGGCGGCGCATGCCCCTGCCAAGTCCGCCAGCAATAAGCCCAGCATCCCAGAGTTCGACGCGGATGAATCGCTGGCCGAATTGCACACTCTGGCTGGAAGCGCCGGCGCAAATGTCGTGGGAGAGATTCTGCAGCGCCGCGACCGTCCCGATCCCGCGACTCTGATCGGCGCGGGGAAGCTGCAAGAAATCGCGGGCGCCGCTGCATCGGCGAATGCGGACCTTCTTCTCTTCGATCACGATCTCACCGCTTCTCAGCAGCGCAACATCGAAAAAATCGTTCAGCGCCGCGTGATCGACCGTACCCAACTTATCCTCGATATTTTTGCCCGCCACGCCCGCACTCGGGAAGGCCAGTTGCAAGTGGAGTTGGCGCAGTTGCAATACATGCTGCCGCGGCTGGCCGGGCGGGGCATCGAAATGTCGCAACTCGGCGGCGGCATCGGCACCCGCGGGCCCGGTGAAACCCAACTCGAAACCGACCGCCGAAAAATCTACCGCCGCGTCCGCCACGTCGAGCAGCAACTCGAAAACGTGCGCCGCATTCGCGCCCAGCAGCGCCAGCGCCGCGAATCCGCACCCGTCGCATTGGTGGCTCTGGTGGGATACACCAATGCCGGCAAGTCGACATTGTTCAACGCCCTCACGCGTGCCGCTGTCCTGGCCTCGCCGCGCATGTTCGCCACCCTCGACCCCACAATCCGCGCGGTGGTGTTACCTTCAAAACGCAAGGTGCTGCTCTCTGATACCGTAGGATTTATCCGCAGTCTCCCGCACACGCTGGTCTCCGCCTTTCGCGCCACACTCGAAGAAGTGCAGCGTGCATCGCTGATTCTGCATGTGTCCGACGCCAGCAGCCGCCTATCCGCCGAGCAGGATGCGCAGGTAGAAATTGTTCTGAAAGAACTGGAAGTAGAAAAGAAGCCGCGCCTTCACGTGATGAATAAAGTCGATCTGCTGGATATCGAAGTCGCAGAAAATCTGCACGACGATGCGAAAACGGTTTACGTTTCAGCCGCCGAAGGCAGAGGACTGGATCGCCTGCTGGCCCGCATCGACGAACTGATCGACGAAGACCCAATCAGCCGCGTGCGACTGCGCGTCCCGCAAAAAGAAGGACGAACGCTGGCTATGCTCGAAGCAAAGGCGAGAATTTATTCGCGGACTTATAAAGATGGCGCCGTCGAACTGGA
>JBAVGI010000341.1:0-1635 GCA_049684755.1 Candidatus Sulfotelmatobacter sp. | reverse complement strand
GAACAGGGCAACGTTGGAGGTGAAGGCCGCTTTGCAGAGAGCGTTATCCAGACTGGCAAGCGGCAAACCTTCACGGATGGCCAAGTCAAGGTAAGCTGCATCATAGACGGTCAACCCAGGGGTGGATATGGCATGAAGGACGGCGTCACAACTGTCCGGCTATTAATCGAACAGAATCAGTTGGTTGGCGGAGCTGAGTAAATCGTATTGGGAGTCGGGTGGCTGGAGAGCCTGTAAAATGGGCGTTTTTTCGAAAAGCGTTACGCTGAGGACCTGTAGAATCTGGTAGAGGCTGATCTCCAGGCCCAACCGCTTTCGGACGATGGCAACCAGCACGTAGATCGACACTGCAATCCAGATTTGGGTCTTCACGGCGTTCTCGCTGGTGCCGTAGAAAGATTTGATTCGGAGGTGCTGCTTGATCCATTTGAAGAACAGTTCTACCTGCCAACGGGCCTTGTAGATCAGGGCGATAGTGAGTGCCGGGAGTGTAAAGTTATTCGTCAGGAATTTGAACCTCTTTCTGGTTTCCACATCGAGATAACTGATGCGCCGCAACGGGTCCGGGTACACCTTCGCGGAACCGATGGCCGTCAGTATGACGATGTGATCGGAGCGAACGCCAGTGGTCTTGTCCACCGGATGCGAGTAGCGGCGCTGGAGCAGAACGTTGGATTTCGTGCGGACGACGAAGAAAGCCGCGCTGAGTGTGAAGACGTAGAGACGTTCAAAATCCACGTAGCCGCGGTCCATGACGTAGAAGGCCCCAGCCTCCGGCAGAATCTCGTCGAGGATGTTGACATCATGCACTTTGCCGCTGGTAATACTGATGAACGTGGGAATGTTGCCATGCAGATCGAGCAGCGTATGCATCTTGACCGCGCCTTTATTCTCGCGGAACCGGGCCCACGGGAACAGCGAAAGGCACAAGTCGATGGTGGTCGAGTCCAGCGCGTAGAGGCCCTGGTCCAATTCCACGCCGATAGGATCGGCGACGTAAAGCGGCCGCGCGACGTGAATCAGAACCTGAGCGAAGTCGGCGAAGATGCGCCAGTCATGCGAGTCGTTGGCATCGGCCAGAGTGGAGCGCGACACCCTCCCGTGAAAGCCCATGTGATAGAGCTTGCCACCGAGAGATCGCAGGCATGCCTCTATATCGCGCAGACCATCCCGATAAGTAAGTTGGGCAAAGCCCATCGACAGATACTGATCCCAACACGAGAAGCCTCGCGGACGGGCATCTCCGCCGTATCGAGCCACGCAACGACGAAATTCGCGATCGGGCAGAAAGCCCAACAACTGAGAGAAGACGGTTCGGCCTTGGTTCACGCACTATTGTCAGCCCGTCCCCGATTCGGCAGTTCTGAGGTTAGCCCGGTTTCAAATCGCGGCAACCAAAACCCTCACCCAACTCTCAGCAATAATGGCACTTGCCAGCCGCGACGCCATCATTAGCCGGACAGTAGTGGAAATTGATAATGAACGCCTCGTCCTGCGGCTTCGAATCCTTTATGATCGCGAGAGCGGCCAACTCGACCGCCGTCCGCTGCGCTCGTATCTTGCCTGAGTTATCGATGACGAGCCCCATCGAAAAGGGCACGTCTTCTCTTTTGAAGATCTTAATCTGCTGTGGAT
>JBAVGI010000340.1:0-7267 GCA_049684755.1 Candidatus Sulfotelmatobacter sp. | reverse complement strand
GTCGACATTGCAGAATTTGAAAGGATACAGGAAAGCCTGCCGGAAACCCATCGCATGCGGATTTTGATCTGTGAGCAAAACGGAGTTCCGGTGGCGGGCATTGTGGCCTCGGCGATGGGTGATTCCGCGATCTACCTGCTGGGGGCGACCAGCGACGACGGCCTCAACTCAAAGGGCGCTTATCTGCTGCAGTGGACGATGATCCAATGGCTCAAGGAAAATGGATTCAAGTCTTATGACTTGGGCGGCATCGATCCGGAAGGCAATCCCGGCGTTTACTCTTTCAAAAAGGGATTCTCCGGCTCTGACGTCTCGCAATTGAGTCCATTCGTAGCCTGCGACAATTTGGTTTCTTCCACGCTCGTCCGGGCAAGCCTGATTGCGAAAGGCGTTGTGCGAGGTATCGGCGCTTGGCGACGCGGGCGTTAAACCATAAAGTGACGATTTAAGATCATGGTACAAGGCATCGAAACTCTAAGCGGATCAAAGGAACAAGCACAGGGCTCAGCCCCCAAGCAGGCCGTGCGGGCTGGATTCTTGCCCAATGGCAACTGCACGCTCCATCATCTGGGTTTTGTGGTGGCCTCGATTTCAGCGGTAGTTGAGGAATTTGCGTTTTCCATCTCGGCGCATTGGAATGGCGAAATTACGCATGACCCCATCCAGCGAGTTCGCGTCACTTTTCTCACTCCGCTCGACGTACGCAACCCCGTCTATGAGCTGATCGAACCTGCCAGCGATGCCTCACCGGTCAGCAATTTTCTCAAGAAACGTGGCGGCCTGCACCACGTCTGTTACGAAATCGACGACCTGGAAGCGGGGCTGCGCAATGCGCGCAGCGCCGGTCTGGTAATTGTGGCTGAACCCGCGCCGGCGATGGCTTTTGACGGTCGCAGAATCGCCTGGATCTGCTCAAAGCAACGTTTGTTGATCGAACTTCTCGAACGGAACAAGAAGTAGCCCACAAATATTCATGGACATTTCAGTTGTCATCGTCGGTTGGAATGCCAAGCACTATCTGGAACTCTGTCTTCAAAGCCTGGCCGATGCTCCGCCATGCCGCAGTATGGAAGTGATTGTGGTCGATAACGCCTCCGTGGACGGCTCGGCCGAAATGATCGAAGCGCGATTCCCTAGCGTGAAAGTCATCCGCAGTAGCGAGAACCTGGGCTTCTCCAAGGGCAACAACCTCGGCATCCGCCAGTGCGAGGGACGTTATGTCGCGCTGGTGAATCCAGATGTAATCGTGTTTGAGGGCTGCCTGGATGCTCTGGCCGATTTCCTCGACGAAAACCCTAAGGTCGGGAATGTTGGTCCGCGCGTCTTCAACCCGGACATGACGCAGCAAAGCACGTGCCGGCGGTCGCCAACGCTGTGGAACAATTTTTGTTCGGCCACGGGATTAGCTTCGGCGTTTAAGAATTCCAAACTCTTCGCCGGCGAACACATGTTCTACTTCTCCCACGACCGCACGCTGCCCGTGGATGTGATCGTGGGATGTTTCTCGATGATCCGGCGCGAGACCTTCGACGAAGTGGGCCTGCTCGATGAAAACCTCTTTATGTATGGCGACGACGTCGATTGGTGCCGCCGCTGCTGGAAGGCAGGATGGCAAGTGGTCTTCTTTCCCGGCGCGCGAGCGATTCACGACCGAGGCAAAATCACCGCATCGTATCCGGTGCGCTTCGCAGTCGCGCAGCAGAAGTCAGTTCTGTATTACTGGCGCAAACATCACGGCTTCTGGGGCGAGATGGGAATGCGCAGCATTATGTTTTTCCGCCACCTGGTCCGTTACATGCTCAGCGCGGTTGCCGGCTTGGCTCGCGGCAAGGGGACTGGGGAAGATGACGTCCGAAAACAAGTGAGCGGCGCCTGCCTGCGCGAATTATTTTCCGGCGTGTCGCCGGCCACCACACTGAAGGGACAGACGGCGGCGTAATTGGCGATTCCAGCATCCATCTCCCGGCTGGCGGCGTATTACAGGCGGCACGGCTTCACCGCCACGTTTCGACGTTTCAGTCTGCAGACGAAGAGAACGCTCTTCGCCAGCCGCATGGTCCTGTTTTATTGCGACCTCGCGACGCTGGCTCCGGCGACGACGGAGATGCCCAGCCGTCTGAAAGTGGAACGGTACAGGTCTCAGGCCGACATCGCCGCGCAGGATTTGCAAGAAATCACCAGCTTCTGGAATCCTGACCTGGCGCGCCGCAACATCGATCATCGCTTCGCGCTCGGCGCTTCGCTCTGGCTCATCCGTTTCGAAAACAAGCTGGCTGGCTATGGATGGACTCTGCAGGGCCGCACCGTCGAGCCTCACTACTTTCCCCTGGGCAAGGACGACGTCCAGTTTCTAGATTTCCACGTATTCCCCAAGTATCGTGGCCGGGCTCTCGACTGGTTTCTGATGACTCACATCCTTCAACAATTGGCGAAAGACGGGCGAGCCCGCGCATTTGGGGAAGCAGCAGAGTGGAACAAGGCCTCGTTATCTTCTTTCGAGATGACGCACTTTCAGCGTTTGGGCTTCGCCAGGAAATACACGATCTTCGGCCACACCATGGTCTGGTGGGACGAGGGCAAGTCCGCCTTAGGGGCGCAGAAAGGCAAAGTTAGGAGTGCGTCGAAAGGTAGCGAGCCCAATTCGCGACTCGCCAGTTTGAAGCATTAAAACCATCGGGGCTGTCCGTCATTCCGAACTTTCACAGGCTAAGAATTTGCCAACAATTGCACCAACTTACCGATTGAATGTACTTTCGAACATGTCCGGCATCGGCCCTTTCGGCACCTGTTCGTTCTCCGTTACCGATGGCTACACTGAGACCAGTAGCCTCCCCCTCGGTTTCGAGAAGGCTGCAAATCTTTTGCAACCCGAATCGGAGAATGAAACATGGTGTCGTCGAACGCGGTCTCATCGAAGGTCAGAGCGCGGAAAGAATTTCATCCAGCAATCCAAAGAATTGTCCTTCTACTCGTGATTACGTTTGGTTTATCTTTTACGGCCAAGCCGGCGTTGGCCGCCACCTCTGGCGGCGGAGCATGTCCTACGGGGAATAACACGATTGACCCCGAAGGCAATCCGATCAGCATCGCTAACGTTGGCGTCAACGGAACTATCACCGGGGGGATTACCAGTTGCTATTACATTTCGAAGGCAACCGGGTCCGATTCAAACTCAGGAACGACGGAAGCTTCTCCCTGGGCACATTTGCCGGGGATGCCGAGCTGCACAAATACATGCGCCTCGACAACACCGGCACCAGGCAACGGGTTTATTCTGCGCGGGGGCGACACTTGGACTTCTAGTGACCTCGGAGTGCAGTGGGGAGGATGGTCCGGCACGAGCAGCCATCCGATCTACGTCGGAGTGGATCAAAGCTGGTATAACTCCTCGTGCGGCTCGTCGTGGTGCCGTCCGATCTTCAATGCGCAGAGCTCCGTCTCGAACAACCAGTTCAACATTGGCAACTCCAGTTGGGTCATTTTCGACAACATCGAATCCATCGGCATGACCAACAGCCAGAATGGGTGTCAGATGGTGGGTAGCTCGAACGAGCGTTGCACGCAGATGTATTTTCACGCATGGACCCGTATCAGCGGCCCGGGGGACAATGTTGGATTTTTCGCACAGTGCGGCTCTGGTGACATGATCGATCACAATGTTATGGACGGCTCCGACAGCAGCAAGAACACGTTGAATGGCGTCTATGGGAGCTGCGCTGGAACCGTTCAATATAATTATTTCAATTACTTGGTCTCGGGCATCCTAGCCTCTGTTGACAACGTGAACAACAATATTGTCCAGAACGCGGTCACATCCGCCGACGGCGATCACTGCAACGGGATCTTTACCTTTGGCCCGCAGTCGGGTAAGACCCTATACGTTTACAACAACATTACCCGCGGCATGCAATGCTCGGGAGGCGTGAATTTCTGGCTGGTTGGCAATAGCGGCGGTTGCGTGGGTTGTACGAGTTTTGCCTACAACAACATCATAGACGCCAGTGCTGTATCGGGGAATGTGTTCAATATCGGCGGCCATCCTTCCGACGGCAATACCGGCACCTATACAGTCGAGAATAATACAATCATTGCGAATAACGGCGGAACGTGCATGGGAAACGGGGAATCGTCGCCGCGTTCGACAACAAACTTTGCCAATAACCATTGCATTAACGGCTCAATTATTTGCGATGGCACGGGAACGACCTGTAATAATCTTGGCGGAAATCTTCTGCAAACCATGTCCACGGCAAACAAGCAGGGATACAGCGCCTCTGAGCTTGAGGAATATTCTCCGGTTGCTGGGTGCACTTCCAGCACTTGTTCAACTGTGGGAGCGGGTGTGAGTTTGGCATCCTCCTGTTCGGCGAGCATGACAGAGCTATGCAGTAGCGTTACCTATCCGTCGTACGATTCCGCAACTCATAGGATGGGCGTTATGGCAGCAAATGCACGATCGGCGGCATGGGATATCGGGGCTTACCAATTCGCCAGCGGTTCTTCTCCGAATCCGCCCACGGGCCTTTCGGCAACCGTTCAATAGCAGAGAGGAATCTCGCAGTAGGTGCGAGATTCCTTAATCCTTTTAGCTTCCTTCCAATTATCATGATATCGGCCCTAGACCAATCAAAACGGTCTAGGGTCGATGTCTAAACGCTATGCAACCCAAGAATCTTCGCTTTGGAGGCGGCCTCACCGAAACCATGGTGCATCCGCTCGTCGTGGTGGCGATGCTGATCGCCATCGGGATGATCCTGGCCCTCCCGCGCAAGAAGGCGGTCATTCCATTTCTGCTGGCATTTTTCACGATTCCAGTCGGCCAGGTGCTCGTGTTTGGGGGCGTGCATTTCACGATGCTCCAAATCCTAGTTCTGACCGTGTTGGGCCGGATGGTGGCCTTTCGAGGGACGACCAAAGAAAGGAGATTTGGCGGGGGATTCAATGCCTTGGATAAGGTGGTGGTGGTGTGGTCTCTTGTGGCCCTGATCGTCTTTGCACTTCAGTTTCTCGACATGCAGGCAGTCATCAAAGGCCTGGGAGATCTGGTCGTGACTCTGGGCAGCTATCTGGCCATCAGATTTCTGATTCCTGACCGTGAGACCGTCGTGCGTGCGGTCAAGGTGCTGGCCCTAGTTTGCGTTATCCAGGGTGTTTTCATGGTCAGCGAACAGTTTACTCATCAAAATGTTTTTCATTCCTTCGGTGCGAATCAACCGGATCTCAGGGAAGGTCACATTCGCTCAGAGGGATCGATGGGCACTCTTTATGCTGGCGCGTTCGCCGGCGTTTCGCTCCCATTTTTTCTTTGGCTATGGACGGAAAAGAAATCGCGGATGGCGGCTTACGCGGGACTTGCCGGAGCGACGGCGATGGTGTTCGCCTCGCATGCCAGCACGTCGTGGATGGCTTACAGCGCAAGCCTTGGCGGGCTCGCCTTTTGGCCGTTGCGCAAGCAGATGCGGCTGGTCCGCTGGGGCCTGGTAGCTCTACTGGTTGCGCTACATCTGGTCATGCATGGGCCGGTTTGGTCACTTATCGAAAAGATCGACGTGACTGGCGGTTCCTCCAGCTATCACCGTTACATGCTGGTGGATAACTGTATCCGCCATTTCGGCGACTGGTGGCTTCTCGGATGCAAGAATTACGGCGACTGGGGATTCGATATGTGGGATCTATGCAACCAGTTTGTGGTCAATGCATTGACGGGTGGACTCATCACGTTGGTTCTGTACCTGGTGATTTTTCAGCGCAGCTTTCGGGCCGTTGGCTTGGCGAGGAAACGTGTCCAGGGTGATCGTCGGCAGGAATGGTTCTTCTGGTGTATGGGTTCGGCCCTGTTCGCAAATGTCGCGGCGCACTTCGGAATTAACTACATGAGTCACCTAATCATGTGCTTATTCTTCTTGCTAGCCTGCATTTCCGCGGCAACGTTTAGGGCGGCCCGCCCTGAGCCAGCGGTAGTGGAGGCCCGAAGCGCGCCTGAGATCACACCAGTTCCTGATCTGGTTGGCGCTGGCCTGTACAACTAAATGTCGCAAGAGTCTATCAGAGTTCTCTACAGTTTTCCGAATAAGCTGGGAGCAGCTAGGATCTGCTACACCGCTTGGCAGCAGGTGAACAGCCTGGCGTTAGGGGGAGTGGAACTGCTGGTGTTTCCCGGAGCTCTTTCGAGGCCTGTGCCTTCCGGCGTGAGGGTGCGTCCGACGCTTGCGCGTGGCGGCCTGCGCATCCCTTACAAGCTTCTTGGCACCATGCGCGCCGTGGCTTTGCACGATCACATTGTCGCTCGGCGGCTTGAACAGCTGGTGGGGAAGATTGACATCATCCATACTTGGCCGCTAGGCGCGCTCGAAACACTCAAAATGGCCAGGAGATTAGGAATCCCAACGGTGCTCGAAAGACCAAATGCACATACGGGTTTTGCTATGGATGTAGTGCAGAGGGAGTGCGATCGCTTAGGCGTTACGTTGCCGACCGATCACGAACACGCGTACAACGCCAGCAAACTGCACAAAGAAGAACAGGAATACGGACTGGCTGATCGGTTGCTCTGCCCGTCGGATTTTGTGGTAAGGACATTTGTAGACAAAGGCTATCCAGCGACTAAGCTGGCGCGACACCAATATGGATTTGACGAAAAAACGTTTCATCCTGGCAGCGAAAGGCGCCCGGGGAAGCAAGGACTGACCGTGCTGTTCGTCGGGGTATGTGCCGTCCGAAAGGGCGTGCATTATGCTTTGGAGGCATGGCTGAAATCCCCTGCCTGCGAGGAGGGTACGTTCCTAATTGCAGGAGAATTCCTGCCAGACTATCAGGGAAAATTGGCAGCGATGCTCGCGCACCCCAGTGTGAAAGTCTTGGGGCATCGGAAGGATGTTCCAGACCTGATGCGTGAGAGTGACATACTGGTCCTGCCTAGCGTTGAAGAGGGAAGCGCGCTGGTAACTTCAGAGGGACGTGGAAGCGGATGCGTCCTGTTGGTATCCGACGCCTCGGGAGCAATTTGCCGACACATGGAAAATGCGCTGGTTCACAAAGCGGGCGACGTTTCTGCGCTCGCGCGACACATTACCATGCTGCATGAGGATCGCGCGAAATTGGAGCAGCTTCGGGCAGCGTCGCTCGCAACGGTACCCGAACTAACCTGGACCGCCGCCGGGCGCATCCTTCTCGATGTGTACCGCGAAACGATTGCAGCCCATAGAGCCGGAGCGATGCAGGAGACCAGTCGGAATCAAGCAGCGGACTGCGTTCGAGCATGAAGAAT
>JBAVGI010000339.1:0-1944 GCA_049684755.1 Candidatus Sulfotelmatobacter sp. | reverse complement strand
ACGCCCTGGAAGCGCAGCGAAATCATCTGCGGCGTGAAGACTGAACTGGAATAGCTGCCGCCGATGAAGATGCGTTGGCCGACGATCACCGACTGATCGTTAAACAGAGC
The DNA here is from genome assembly GCA_049684755.1 of Candidatus Sulfotelmatobacter sp. Lineage (GTDB taxonomy): Bacteria > Acidobacteriota > Terriglobia > Terriglobales > Acidobacteriaceae > Sulfotelmatobacter. The sequence continues at coordinate 1,834 of JBAVGI010000339.1, read as the reverse complement.
ATTGGTGAACAGGTTGTCGAAGAAGCACATGTCGTATTGCGTGACGGCGCTGACGTTGATGGTCTGAATGGTGTCGACGTCGCTGACCAGATCGGCGCTGGTTTCACCTACCCACATCGTGATCTGTTGCACCGGCCCCGAGGTCGGATTCACAGCCAATACGCGGCCGGAGAGAAATGCCTGCGAAGTAGTGATGACTTCCACATTGCTCGCCATTAAGCTGCCATCGGCCTGGAACGAGCCCTGGACGCCTACAACCGCCGGAGTTGCGAGATCGTTGATATTCCACCCACTGTTGAATTGCGTGCTGCTGTTGACGTCGATGGTCAGCTGATGCCCATAAGGACCCTGCAGGACGAAGGAATTTCCCGCCGTATTCACCGAGACCAGTCCGCCCATGAGATCTGTGACCTGGCCATCAGAATCGCTGGCCTTCACGGCTCGGATGTAAATCGTCGGGTTCACCGAGCCGGTAATTTGGCCGCTGCCATCGACTGCAACCGATTGGCGAATGTCAAAATCCATGCGTATGCCGGCCAGGCCGCTGGGGCCAACCACCATCGGCGAGGGGAAGTTTACGGTGACCGTGGTCTGAGTAGCAGAGCTGGTGGTTGGACTAAACTGGCCGTTGATTGTGCTGAGCGACGGTGGAGTTGTGGTCATATCCACGTAGGAAATTACCGGGTTCGATAGCGAGAACGTGGCGCTGTTGTAAGTGCCGGCGGGTACGGAGTTGAAGCCGAGAGGCGAGCGCAAGCCCAGAAGGCGCGCGAAATCAACGGTGGTGGCCGTTGATAAAACCTGGGGCGAGCCGTTATTGCCATTCAGCGTGATGGAGTTGATGGTTACGTTAAAACCAACAACAGAGGCCAGTGGCGCATCCTCGCCGGTAACGAATACTGCAGCCGGTTGCGAGGATGGGTTTGTGGAGGTCGAGGTCCCGCTGCAACCCGCCCCCAGCATGGAGAGCGCGAGCAAAAGTGAGATCCCAAGCAGTCGTTTCATGGCAGACTCCCAGTGAAAAGAAATTTGTGAAGTTTTTGGGGGATCGAATTGCTTCACGATGATGGAAACACGCAGTTCCGAGGGATGTCGCGTAACCTGGGTGCAGGTTACTCAATGCACCGGAGGATCGAACACCCAGCTATATCGATGGAATCAAAGGGATTTAACGTTTAGTACGATGTAGGGCGATTACGGGACATGGACTTTAGTTTTAGGTGGATAGATCGCCGCGATGGCAAACGATGGCGGCCGAATCGAACTGATTCCAAAAGATGCCGGACTATTTGATCTCCAACACTTCTTTCTCTTTGGCTTTGCTCATCTCTTCCATCTTCTTGATTTCATCGTCGGTAAGTTTTTGAATTTCGTCGAGGGAGCGTTTCTCGTCGTCCTCGGTAATTTTCTTGTCTTTCATCGCCTTCTTGATGGCATCGTTGCCATCGCGGCGGATATTTCGAACCGCGGTGCGATGCTCTTCGAGGACTTTATTCAGGTGCTTCACCATTTCCTGACGGCGTTCATGCGTGAGGGCGGGCACGGGAACGCGTATCAGTTTGCCGTCGTTCATCGGATTAAGTCCGAGTTCGGCGGAGCGAATGGCTTTCTCGATTGCTCCCACCTGCGAGGGATCGAAAGGCTGAACCGTAATCATTTGCGGTTCGGGTGCGTGGACTTGCGCGATCTGGTTGAGCGGCATCTGTGAGCCGTAATAGTCGACGCTCACACTGTCGAGCATGTGCACCGAGGCGCGCCCGGTACGCGTGGCGGCCATCGCTTTGCGAAAATCTTCGACGGCCTTGTCCATCCGCGTTTTGAGTTGTACCCGAAT
>JBAVGI010000338.1:0-3657 GCA_049684755.1 Candidatus Sulfotelmatobacter sp. | reverse complement strand
TTCGATGAGATAGCGGCCAGTCAATCGGTTGTACCTCAGATGCGCAAAATTAAACGCGGATCGATAAAACCTGCTATACCGGCAACTGATCCTGCATCCATCCCGGAGCTTCAAGTCTCGGCTCGGTGGTCAAATCCATCACCAACCGCTCCAGCACCATGCGCTTGCTGACCGGATTCGATCGCAGGGCGAGATCGGCTTTCGCCACCAGGCGGATAGCGCGGGTCAAATCGCGGCGGGATTTATAGCGACGAGCCTGCTTGATGATATCGTCGGCGGCGAATGGAGGCACGCGAAAGCCCTGCCACAGCGCGGCCCACAGCATGCGCTGGTCGCGAACATTGCGTTCGAGAATCACCAGCATCTGGCGGAAAGTTTTGGCCAGCATGTAAATGTGTCCGATGGCGGCCTCTTCACCGTCGCCTGACGACAACATCGCATCCAGAATTTCCAGGGCCCGCACACGATCTTTGCCGGAGATGGCATCGGTCAATTCATAGAGCGAGCGCTGTTTGGCGGCGAGCACCATCGTCTCCACGTCGCCGAGCGTGATGCGATTCTTCGCGCCGACGTAGAGCATCAGTTTTTCGAGTTCGTTGGAGATCATCATCATGTCGCCGCCGAGAGCGTCGACCAGCTCGCGGGCGCCATCGGCGTCCATTTTTACCGGCATCTCGCGGCTGGCGCAATATTCGGCAATCCAGCGAACGGCTTCGCCTTCTTCCACGCGAGCCAGTTCGACGATGCCGCAATACGAACCCATGGTTTCACGGATGCGCTGGTAGCGCTCTTTATCCTGCATTTCCATGCGGCGGACATCGGCGGGGATGCTGATATGGTCGGCCACGAAAACAATGAGAGCGTCGGGATTAGGATTTTTGCAATAGCCTTCGATGGCGGCAAGTTTCTCTTCGTTCGAACCGCGGCCAAAGAGATTCTTGACGCCACGCACGAAAAATACCTGGAATGGCGCCATCAACGAGGGGGTGCGGGCGCGATCAAGAACTTCGGCGAGATCGTTTTCCGCGAGATCGAATTCGAACAGGCTGAAGTCGCGCAGATCGGCGGGAACCAAGTGCTCGAGGATGGCGTCACGAAAGCGCTTTCGGAAGAAAGCTTCGTCGCCGACAAACACGTAGGCGGGACGTAGCTTGCGCGACTCCAGTTCGCCGACAAACCGATCCGCCTGGGCAAAAGCCCGCATCAGAAATTCTCCGCAGCCGAAAAAGGCCTCGTCACAAACTCTAGCATCTAGAAGCCCTCCAGAATGTTAGAGACCAGGGTTCGGGCGAAATCCTGGGAGAGACGCCGGAAGGCCGGTGTGTCTTCCTCGAAGAAGCTGGCCAGGTCCTGCGAAACTTCGTATTGTTCGCGAAACAAGTATGACGGATTCTGATAGAGCACTTTGCCTTGCCGGTCGGTGAGGGAAACTTTCATGCTCACGACTACCAAGACGCTGGCAGCTTGACCGGTTGTGGAATTGTAAGTGAGCGGGGACTGAGAAGTGGAGATCACGGTGCCGCGCAGCGTAGCGTCGGCGGCTTCCCCGGGTTCGTTCAGGATGTGATAGTGGGTGCGGGTAGTAAATTCGCGCACCACGGACGCAGTAAGCATTTGTTCAATCCGATACGTGGTGGTCACATTTGTGAATGCGGGAATGGCAATCGTTTTGACATTTTCGGGAAGCTGAACCGAGTGGCCAGCCGTGTGATATCCGCAACTAAGCGACGCTGCGAGTAGCGCAATCCAGGCAACGCGCCGGCCCTTCATTGGATTTTTCCAACCGGGCGGGTTGCGATCATGCTCTCGGCACATTCCACCGCGGTGACAGCCGCAACCCGCAGGTTGTCCGCGGCTGCCCAGAGCCAAATTCCATTCGGATGCGAAGATTCGGATTTCAGCGAAACCATGATGTTCGCTTGACCAGCGGCATTTACGTTGCTGGGCTGCGAATCGTCTTCGGATCCGGCCAGCGTCACGTGATCGCCGCTGAGAGCCTGCGATAATTTCTCCTGATCGACAGGCTGTTCCATCTCTAAAAAGATGGACAGGGCGTGGCCGTGAAATACCGGTGGCTGAAGTGCCATCAGGGCAGGCTGGAGTGCATCGGCTCCGGAAAGTTTTTGATAATGACGTCGCACGCGCGCTTCCAGCAAATCGAGCGACAGCTTCGAGTTGGAACCGTAGCGCGCGACCATGTTGAATGCCACTTGCGCGTCGAACACATCTTTGGGGAGCGATTGGAAGGATAGAAGGTTCACGGTCTGCTGGTGCAGTTCGTCCATGCCTTTCTGTCCTTGTTCGGAAGCGGGCTCGAAAACCGTGGCAATCGCATTTCGTATAGCACCAGCTTTGCGCGCCCGTAGAAGCAAGAGTGCCAACGCGACTGATGCAGGATGGGCTACCACGCACGGAGCGGGTTGAAGTTCCGGCTGCCACACTTGACCGCGTTCACGCTCCACCCACAATGAGCGGACCGTGGCGCCCGGTTCCTCTTCCAATGCGCCGGAAAGATCGACGATGGCACTGCCGGCATCGCGTGCGCGTTTCCAGCTCTGCCGCGTGGTTCCGGCATCAGCGGCAAAAAAAGTGAAATCAATATTCGTGAACTGCTCGGCGCGCACACTTTGGATGAAGTTAATCTCATCCCCTGTCGCTTCCAGTTGGCCGATCGACTCGTCATCGTCGAGCAGGCGAACGTCGGCAGCGGGAAAGTTGCGTTCGTTCAGCACCTCGGCAACTTCCTTCCCTTTCAGAGTGCCAGCGCCAACGATGGCCACGCGAAACAGCTGCCCCCGAGGAGCGGACGCCAATGTCCCGATTTTGGACGGACTACTCATGAAGTCTGCGAGGCTTCCTTGTAAGTGGGCGGTGGAGGCTGGTTGCGACGACGAAAAATCCACTGCAAGCGCCAGAACACCCCGGAGAATGTATAGAGAAGCGCGATGATGAAGAGCGTAGGCCGGGAGAACTGCCAGATCAGAGCAATCAACAACGCGAGAAAAATGATCAGCCGAAAAGGATGGCGTGAACTGAAATCAATGTCTTTAAAGCTATAAAAACGCCACGTGCTGACCATCAAATAGCCCACTGCTGCCACCATCGCTAACCAGGTGATGGCGGTATACCAGGAATCGAGTGGGAGTCCCGCCTGAAAATGAACCACGGCCGCAATCACTCCGGCTCCCGCCGGAATGGGCATGCCGACAAAATATTTCTTTCCCGGACGTCCCGGATTGGAAGGCTGCGGGTTGCTCGTGATATTGAATCGCGCCAGGCGGCTGGCTCCAGCCATAAGAAAAAGAAAACTGGCAATGGCTCCCAGTTGGGTCAGCTTGATGTTCCAGTCCGTAAGTGCGACGGGCGACATCAAGTGAAATCCCCACGTCCAGGCGAGCATTGCGGGAGCGACTCCAAACGTGATGACGTCTGCGAGGGAGTCGAGCTCTTTGCCGAAGTCGCTGCTGGTGCCAGTCATACGGGCAACGCGGCCGTCGAGCCCATCGAATAAGACCGCAAATCCAATTGCCTTGGCGGCGTTGTCCAAATGCCAAAAGGTCGCCGCGTTCGCGTGGACGACTTCGAGAATGGCATAGAAACCCGCAGCCATATTTCCCGTAGTGAACAGCGACGGGAGTATGTACATCCCCTTCCGCA
>JBAVGI010000337.1:0-7746 GCA_049684755.1 Candidatus Sulfotelmatobacter sp. | reverse complement strand
GTGCGCTTGATCGAGTACACACCGACCAGCTCTGAATTTGAATCTGGATTCGTTCTTTACAAAGTTCTTCGTTCCATTTTTCCTCAGAGTTATTCCCACCGCCTGCGCTTCCGCTTCGCTCCGCTGGTAAAGCTGCATCTCGAAAACGAGTACCCACGCGCTTCTGTCACCACGCGATTGGGCCGACTCAGGGGCCGCGCGTTTTATTACGGCCCATTTCCGTCGCGGACGGTCGCCGAAAAGTTTATGAACGATTCCCTGGACTTCTTCAAGATGCGACGTTGCGTGGACGACCTGCATCCCGACCCTCAGTTTCCAGGCTGCATTTATTCCGAGATGAAGATGTGCCTGGCGCCATGCTTCAAAGGCTGTAGTGATGAGGAGTATTCCGCCGAAGTGAAGCGAGTGCAGTCCTACTTCGATTCCGGCGGAGAATCTCTCGCCCGCGAATTTTCGGCGCAGCGCGATGCCGCATCCCTAAATCTAGCCTTCGAGGAGGCTGCCGCCATTCACGCACGACTGGAAAAGCTGAAGCCGATCCTGACCCAATTCCCCGAAATCGTTCGCCGCCTGGAATGCCTTTCGGCGTTGATCATTCAGCCCTGTTATCTCGCGGACTCGGTCAACTTTTTTCGTGTTGACTGCGGAGTTATCCACGGCCCGACGGCATTCTCCATCCAACCCGCGGAGCACACGAAATCGCAATCCATGGAATCGCGCGTGCACGCTGTTCTGCATGCGTTTCAATCAGTGAAGGCAGCGCCGGCAATCGAAGTCATGGAGCATCTCGCCCTGCTCAAACGCTGGTATTATCGCAGCCGCCGTATTGGGGAGATATTTCTTGCGGACGATAAAGGCGAATTCCCCATGCGCCGGGTTGTGCGAGGCATTGGCCGAGTGTTGCGAGGTGAGGGGCCGGAGCCGCAATCTGTCAGCCCGAGCGGAATGACGGACGCTGGTTTCGGCTCCAGGGGCGCGGGCGAAAACCAAGATCCCTCGCTGCGCTCGGGATGACAAACTTTTTTTACCTGACCAACATCTGAACATAAGAAGAAAGGGCACGATGACGACCAATAAATTACAGGATAAGGACAAACTGCTTCGCGCGCATGTGGTTGATCTGCTCAACGGGAAAGGCGCTCATGCCAGCTTTGACGATGCCGTAAAAGCGATGCCAGAAAAATTATTCGGCGTGAAGCCCGAAGGACTTCCGCACTCCGCCTGGATGCTGCTGGAACACTTACGCATTGCACAGTGGGACATTCTGGAATTTAGCCGCAATCCGAAATACAAAACACCCAAATGGCCCGATGATTATTGGCCCAAGAACGCCATACCGCCAGGCCAAAGCGCATGGGATAAGAGCATCCAGCAATTCCGCAAAGATTTGAAGACGATGCAGGATTTGGTTTCCAATCCGAAGACGGATCTCTTCGCGCGTATCCCATGGGGCGACGGCCAGACGATTCTGCGTGAGGCCCTGCTTGTAGCCGACCATAATGCCTATCACATCGCACAAATAGTGGACGTGCGCCGTTTGCTGGGCGCTTGGACCGGTTAGAATTTTGTTCTGATATTCAAAAAATTTCCGTCCACAAAAAATCGAGCCGGCTTTTCAGAGCCGGCTCGAGTACCTTGTAGAAGGCATTTTTCACTGAGCTATTGCACGGCGAAGATCAGGTCGTCGTGATCATTGTACGGGCCAGTGGTGCATGCCGATGCGCTCCCCTGATAGCGGAATTGCGCTCGCACCGCCTGCAGGCTCCCGGTTGGAAGCGTGAACGTTGCAGACAAGCTTTGCGCACCGGCTTTCGTGGGCACGATCGTCTTGATCAAAGTCCACGACGGGCTGTTGGCGTTGGCGGCGTAATAAAGGTCGAGGGCGTCCGACGTATAGGTGGCGTAGGCCCAGACCGTTGCCGTTACTTTCGCGGTGGTGGCATGGGTCAGCGCGCCGCCGCTGGTGGAAGTAATCGCGAGCCGATCGTTCGATTCATCGGAGTGAAAAACCCCACTGGTGCCGTCAGCGCAGGAATTCTTAATCGTGTTCGGCTGATTCGGTTCTGCACCCCCCGACAAGTGATCGCGTCCCAACAACAGAGATGCGCCCGAGTCACACGAACTGCTGGCAGTCGCGCACCCCGGCGCTTTCAGCGTGGAATTGTAGACTGCGGTTTGCGCCGGTGCGGTAGACGTGACCGTCAGTGCAATTGTCGCGCTGTGGCTGAGCGAGCCCGAAGTTCCTTTTACCGTGACGGTCACCTTTCCAATGGTTGCCGTTGTCGAAGCGGTGAGCGTGAGGGTTGAGGTTGCACTGCCGTTGGCTGCCGGTGTTACAGGATTCGCCGAGAACGCTGCGGTCACTCCGGTGGGCAAACCAGTCGCGCTCAGAGTAGTTGCGGAACTGAAACTATCCATACTGGTTATTTTGATCGTGCTGGTGCCTTTCCCACCCCGTTTTACGCTGAGCGATGCGGGCGATGCAGTAATCGTAAAGTTTGGCGACGACGTAACGTTCACTGTAAGAGCGAGCGTCGTCGAGGCGACCAGACTACCCGAGGTGCCGGTGATGGTCACCGTCTTGGTACCAGTTGTGGCTGACGCACCGGCAGTGAGCGTCAGCGTGCTGGTTCCCGTCGTCGGATTCGGACTGAACGCCGCCGTTACCCCGGTGGAAAGTCCGGACGCTGACAGAGTCACGCCTCCGGTGAATCCACTCACATCATTAACAGTGATTGTGCTCGTGCCGCTCGCGCCGCCTTGGGTGATCGTCAAACTACTCGGCGAATCCGAAAGTGTAAAACTTGGCTCCGAAGCGCCGGTCAATGTGCTGATCAGAGTTGCTCCGTTCGGGGTACCCCATCCCGTGACCAGATCATAACCAGTAACCGCCGGATAGCCGTTACTCCCGCTGGTGATGTCGTGGAAGTTGCTGTCGTAGCTGCTTCCGAAAGCGATTGGGTAAATAAGCGGATTGAGAAAGCCGAGAGTGGTGCCGTGATTGGTCATGTTCTGCTGGTTGGCAAGCGCGAGATAACCCGCCCAGCGCGGCGCCGCGTAGCTGGTGCCGCCGTATTCGTTGTAGTAGCACGTCCCGTCGTCGCAGAGGATGTTGTCATAATTAGCTTCCGCAGCCACATCCGGAATATTGCGGATGGTCGCGGAAGCTCCGTTAGAGGAATTGGCAACGCCCACCTGCCAGCTCGGAATTGCGAATTTATCGTCAGCCGGACCGCCGCTGCTATCAGACCACGCCGTTTCCGATTCCCACGGACCACCCGCGCCACTGGTGGTCAAATCAGTTCCGCCAACGGCCACGACGTAAACGTCTTCTGCCGGATAGCTTTCGTCGTTATTGTTATTGCCGGTGTATTTTCCGGCGTCTCCGGAAGCGACAAAGAGATTCTGACCCTGCGTCGCAAATTCCTTGAAGATAGGATCGTTCGACGAAGCGTCCTCCGGAGCCCAGCCCCAGGAACAACTCAATTGTTTGGAAATGTTGTCCGTCGCCATTTTGTTGAAAATATCGACGTCGCCCACCCCGATCGAAGTAGTGCCGGGCGCAATGTAGACGCGAACCGAAGTCAGCCCGGGCGCCATGCCAATCGGCTGCGCGATATCAATGGCCTGTTCGCCATCATCTCCATCCGAACCCGCCGTGCCACCATCGACCAGAACGTTGGTGATGGTCACCGTGTAAGACTCTCCGCCCATGTCCGATTTAACGTCGGCGATTTCGTAGCCGTCGAACTCCAGCAAGCCAACGGATTGACCGGTGCCAGTGAGGGCCGTTCCGCCGTAATACGCCGCTCGCATGTCAGAAGGCCGGTAAGCGCCCTGCGGTCCCGAGCCGCTGGCGTTGCTCTTCAACGCGGCTGATGCCGGAGCTTTCTTGAGCGTCGGGCGCGGTATGGAATAGTCGTTCAGACCGGCGATGTGGGATATCGGTACGCTGAGGTCCAGCGACGGCTCGCGATCTGGCGAATAAAATGTGCGTTTTTCCGTTGGGTGCTGGTAGACCGTCATCACGACATGGAAAGCACTCTGAATCTGCGCCACCGTGCCATTAATATCCACCAGCAGGCGATTCTGAGGAGTATTCGTAACGGTAAAACCGTTGGCCTTCGCAAAATCTACAACGGCTTGATAATCCGCGACGGTGGGGCCAAATTGCTCAGTAAACTGCGCCACGCTGAGGAACTGATGATAGTCGGAACTGCTGGGATCATAGAGCCGATCCAGCAGATTCGTCAGTTCGGCCTGATTGCGCAGCGGCAGCAGAATGGCCAGGTTCATTCGCTGGCCGGGTGGGAGAACTCCTACGGGCGCTGCTTGACCGGCCGCCACCACAGGGCGGACATGATTATGCAGTTCCTGAAGCGTCTGCTGGGCTTCGGCTGGGGTCCCGAAAAATAGGAACAACGCCACAACGATAGTGCCGAGTTCGGCTGGCACGGAGCGGTTATTCTTCCTCATGTTCTCAATCCTCTCCAATTTCTGGCCACGACGAGGGGCGGTTGAATCGAAGCCGGAACTCCACAGTTGCGGCATCTTAAACCAGATCGCGCGTTTCACCGCTATTTTTTTCGACGCCTCACGGGAAACTTCATTCCGTGTTGGAAAACAGAAGATGGACCGGCGTCTGTGGACCTGCTCCTACTTGGCGCTTTTCCGATAGTCAACTGATCCCATTCACAGAAAAAACGAGCCGACCCATTTCTAGAGCCGGCTCGAATTACTTGGTTAAATGCTAGACGATCGCCGTCAAGGCGCCACTGTGATGGTGACGGGGATCTCGTTGGTGAGTGATCCGGAAGTTCCGATCAACTCAATGGTTGTGGTCCCCGTTGGCGCACGTCTGGAGGCGCTCCACGTTATCGTCACCTTCACGCTGCCATTCGCCGGAGGCGTTACCGGATTGGCCGAGGCCGTCGCCGAGACGCCGCTGGGAAATTCATTCACGCTCAACTGGACCGCCGAATTGAAGCTGCCTTGACTGGTGACGGTGAGTGTAGTCGAGACGCTGCCACGCTCGTCCACAGTAAATGAGGAGGGCGACAGAGACAGGGTGAAGTTCTTCGTTGCCGACGAAGCATTAACTGTCAGCGCGATGGTGGTGCTGTGAGTGAGCGAGCCGGAGGTTCCGGTGATCGTCACTGTGGCAGCTCCGGTGGTCGCGGTGGCAGAGGCGGTCAGCGTCAGAGTGGAGGTTGCGGTTCCGTTCGCCGACGGAGTGACTGGGTTGGTGGAGAAGGCGGCCGTCACGCCGCTGGGCAAGCCAGAGGCGCTGAGAGTGGTTGCGGAATTGAAACCGCCAGTGCTGGTGATGGTTATCGTGCTTGCTCCGCTGCTGCCCTGAGTTATGGTTAGAGAAGCTGGCGACGCGCTAATGGTGAAGTTTGGCGTTGCCGTGGAAGTGACCGTAAGGGCGAGCTTCGTGGTTGCGGTCAGGCTGCCCGAAGTCCCAGTAATGGTCACTGTGGAGCTTCCTGTAGTTGCCGTGGAACTCGCGGTCAGAGTCAGGACGCTGGTTCCGGTTGTTGGGTTTGTACCGAAGGCTGCGGTCACACCGCTCGGCAGACCAGAAGCAGCCAGGGTGACGCTGCCGGTGAATCCGCCTACGTCAGTAACGGTAATGGCGCTGGTGCCGCTGCCGCCTTGCGAGATCGACAGACTGCTGGGTGAATCAGACAGGGTGAAGCTCGGAGTCGAGGAGCCAGCCAACAGGTTGATGATCCCAGTCGTGTTCGGACTGCCCCAGCCGGTGCATAGATCGAATCCGGTTATTCCCGAATAGGTGCCACAACTTCCGCTGCTGATGTCGTGGAAATAGGTGCCATAGCTTGAGGTCAGAGCTGCCGGGTAAATGATCGGATCGATAAAGCCGATCGTGTCGCCGCTGGATGCTGCCTGTTGATTCGCCAGAGCCAGGTAGCCAGCCCACATGGGCGCCGCAAAGCTGGTTCCGCCGTAGTCGTTCGCCGTACAAGTGGTTTGGTCGGCGCAGACGTAATAAGTAAAATTCGCGTTGCCCGCCACATCTGGGCCATTCCGTAAAGTGGTGGATCCCTTATTGGACGAGGTAATTACGCCGGAGAGCTTTTGCCACGAAGGAATCGGGATGGAATCCGGAGAGATGCCGCCGCCGCTATCTGCCCAGGCAGTTTCCGATTTCCACGGGCCACCCGCGCTGGAGGTTGTCAGGTCCGTGCCGCCGACCGAAACGATGTTCGCATCGTCCGCTGGCCAGGCCTCATTCGATGCGGACCAAGCCGAACTGTCGCCAGACGCGGCAAAAAAGTTCTGGCCTTGCGCCGCCATCTGCTCAAAGTACGGGTCCAGAGTGCTCGGGTCAGCCGGTGTCCAGCCCCAGGAGCAACTGATTTGCTTCGACAATGGAGCGGCCGCAGTCGAAACCATGGCGCTGATGCAAGCAGTATCGCTGATACTTCCTGATCCATTGGCTTTGACACTGCCGCAGACATACATATAAAGCATGGTCGAGCCTGGGGCCATGCCCATCGCCTGCGTCATGTCGAGGGTCTGCTCCGTGTCGTCACATGCGCTACCGCCGCTATCGACGCAGCTCGTGGCGAATCCGCCCGTGGAAATCAGAGTGGGAGTGTAAGGTTCCGTTTGCCCAACATTTTTGTAATAGGTGGAGAGATCGGCCAAATCTGTGCCCGCGAATTCGAACAAGGCGATGTTCTGGCCGGAACCGGTCAGAGCCGTTCCGCCGTAGTAGGCCGCGCGCATGTCGCTGCCCAGGAAAGAAGCCGAAGGGCCTGAGCCGGTGGTGGCGTGGGACACGACTTTGTCAGGGCTGATCCCATGAGCCTTCGCGTAGTCGCTTTTCTTGACATACAGTGGATGTGGCCTGGAATCATTGTCCAAACCGGTAATGTGCCAAAGCTGAAAGGGAAGGTCTACGGTGGGCTCGCGGTCCACGGCAAAGAATGTGCGGTCTTCGGCGAGGTCGTGATAAGTCCCCATGGTTACATGGAAGGCCTTCTCGATGTTCGCCACGGTGCCGGTGAGCCTTAGGTCCCTTTCCTCGCGGGTTCCGCTGATGATCTCAAAGCCGCTGGCTTTCGCGAAAGCGACCAGAGCGTCCCAATCTTCCTGGCTTGGCCCGTACCTGGCGGTAACCTCCTGCGGCGTAAGGAACTGATGGTAGAAGGGGCTTGCAGGATCCTGGACTGCCTGCGCGAAATTTTGCAACCCTACGCGATCGCGCAGCGGTAGAACGATGTCGAAGTTCAGGGTCTGGGTCGCAGGGAGTTTTCCGACGAACTGCGCCTGCCCATTCGCAACCGAATCGCGCACATGACGCGTCAATAGGGCCTGGGATTGGGCTTGTACTGGGATTGTGAACAATAAGAACACGATCGCGCAGAGAAGCGCAGGCTGTACCGGCAGTGGGGAGGTATTTTTTCTCATTTTTCATCCTTTTTGTTCTCAGGTCTAAAACAGCCGGCCTTTAAGCCGAACATACGACCAAGAACCGCGGCATCTTACCTCACATCCAGGCGCCTTAAGCGCATTTTTGAAAACTGTTACGGAAATGGAACGCCAGGACGGGAAAGGGCTGCTAGATCGTGACTGTGGTGTCGGGATTTGTTTGGCTCAGGATGCTTCCGGAACACGACTTTTACTCCCTCGCGCCAACGTTCGTCAATTCCCACAAACTGCCATTCGATTTCGGGCGTAAGGTAACGCAACAATGTGTCCGTTGTGGGATGGACG
>JBAVGI010000336.1:0-79413 GCA_049684755.1 Candidatus Sulfotelmatobacter sp. | reverse complement strand
GCGACCGCCATCCTTGAAATTGCCGGCGTAAAGAGGACCACGACTCTGGAATCTCCTCCATTAGCTGTGTGACGGTGCGTTGCACGGCGCGAGCATGGCCAAAGTAAATCCGCATCCAGTCGGCTGCGGTGAGATCGGCTGAATCGGAAGCGCCGATCTTCCGCGCAGCCACTTCGTCTTGTGCTTCCCAACTGAGAGCATTGTCGTCGCGTCCGTGACGGAAGTGCAGAAAACAACGGGTGGCCATCAGAAATTCCAGGGCCTCACCGAGTTGCTTCCGCACCGGCGCGCGCAGCGAACTGGCGTGCGGCCAATCACCCAGCTTACTCATGGCTGAGACCTGCGCCAGCCAGCTCGCGACATTGCAATCGCGCAGACCGCCTGGCGTTTCTTTCAGATTCGGCTCGAGGTGGAATACGGTGTGACCGAACTTTCCGTGCCGCTCCTGCGTCACCTCGGCCAAACCTTGCAGCAGAGGCTTCGATTCCCGCGCTACGAGCTTGGGAATTGTCTTGTCGTGAAGGCGCGCAAACAATTCCCGATCGCCCAGAAGAAAACGGCAGTCGAGAAGAGAAATAGTGAACTCAGTATTGTTGGGATCAAAGCGTTCGCACTCCGATAGCGTCCGCGACGCGGGACTTAGCCTGAGTTTCAAATCCCACAGTTCCTGGGAGAAGCGCTGAACTTCGGTTTTGTGCCTTTCCTCGCCGCTACGATCGGCAGAGAGAAAGAGCAGATCTATATCGGAATAGGGAAACAGCCAGCCACGTCCGAAACCTCCGGTGGCAACGAGGGCGAAGCCGCGAGGGCCCTGTTCTTCGGAGGATACAAACTCACGCCATAGACGGCTGAGAATATCTTCAATGAGCAGGGTTCGCTGAGTAATGGCGGCCCGGCCGTCTCCGGTTGCCTCGAATTCGCGCGCAATCCGCTCCGAGACCTCGGCGAGAGAGCTTCGCAATTCACCGATCAGTAGGGACGCTTCCGTCATGACGAAGGGTCAATGGATCTGTGATCTAAGCACGGTGATCGGAGCTCAACGATCGTCGGCCTATAGCGCGTTCTACAGTGCCCCCTCGCCCCGCTCGTCATTGCGGATGCGAATGGCTTCGTCCACACGGGTCAGAAAAATCTTCCCATCGCCGATTTTACCGGTTCGCGCGGTGGTCATAATGGCTTGCACAGCCTTCTCCACCATCGCGTCCGCCAATACGACTTCCAGCTTGGTTTTGGGGATAAGATCCACGCTGTACTCGCGTCCGCGGTAGACCTCGGTGTGGCCCTTCTGACGTCCATGGCCACGGACTTCGAGTACGGTCATGCCCTCGACACCGATTTCCTGCAATGCGCCTTTTACCGCTTCCAGTTTGGAGTTTTGGATAACTGCCTCAAGCTTAGTCATGATTTTGTTCTCAGACTCTCGCTCCCTCCCCCATGATGTCCGGCGTGGGGACCGTATCCCTTCCAGTTGTAGTCTTTCTCTCCCTGTTGCGACAAGTGGAAGCCCGATGTCCTCCTCCGCTAACGTTCCGATAACGGAATCCCGTGTGGTTTAGGATGCCCCATTGAAGTCAGCTAAAGAACCGATCGAACACACACCTCCCGCGCTCACTGTATCCTTCAGAGTGATTTTATGAAAATCGAAACTATTTATCAGGCTGATCAGGAAATGCTATAGAAAGAGAGCCTTCACAACGTTCACTTACGAGCAACAGAACGTGCTTCCAGCGAAACCCTAAGTGTGGATGTGAAGAGTAATGAGCAGGGGCATGCTTTCAAATAATAGATTCACTTCGAGAGTTGGGGCGGGCGGCCGAGTATGCACCATGTAGTCTTCGCCGGTAATCACTGATGGCGGGGAAAGCATGCAGCCATCGCCCAAACCGGCGATTTTGTTTTTGAAGTTCCCTGCCACCATATTGCAGACCTCGCCCAGCGCATCCGAAATGTCCGGTCCCACTTTATCCAATTCCAGCCCCAGCATTCGAGATGCCATGAGAGCCCCCGCTTTTTGCTGGCAACGAATGGTGACCATTCCACTCAGTTTTCCGGCTAATCCCACCATGGCGGTAACGTCGAAACGGGTGTTGGAGACGGCTTCCGGCTTGGTCAGTTCGCTGACGAGCATCATCTGGAAGACTTCGCGCGTGGCAAATTCGAGGAATGGAAGCCAATCCTGATGCTGCTTTTCCGAGGTGAGTACAGGATTTATAGAATTCATGATTGCCTTGCGCGTGGCTAACCTTGACTAAACCCGTCGAGCCGGTTTTTCCTTCCAGCTTTCACACTCGTATGAGTCCCGCGTTTGTAACATCGGCAGAAACGGAGAGAGCTTTAGCGCTCACATAATGGTGCTAAGAAAGCCGCGAGGCATGAACGCGCGATTCGCTTTTGCTGGTAGTCTCAAGAGAGAGCAGGAGAACATCCGCCGTTGGCCCCCATCATTAATGCACAAGGAATTTCAAAGCACTTCGGAGCGAGTCCGCTCTTTCAGAACGTCTCATTTACGGTTTCAGAGGGCGACCGGATTGGGCTGATCGGACCGAACGGTTCGGGCAAGTCCACGCTGCTTCGAATTCTTGCCGGCGACGTAAGCCCCGACAGCGGCGAAATCGCCGTACGCAAGCGGATTCGGCTGAGCTGCGTGGAGCAAGATTCAAAATTCGCGGCGGGCGACACGATCCGCTCCGTGGCTCAGAAGGCGATGGAGCACGCCGGTATGCCCGAGTCAGAACGCGGCACTCGCTTCGCCGAAGCTCTGGGCCGCGCGGGCTTTCAGGACCTCGATGCCGAAGCTTTCTCTTTGTCAGGAGGCTGGCAGAAGCGCCTCGCCATCGTGGAGGCGGTAGTTCAAGCGCCGGATATTCTCTTGCTCGATGAGCCGACGAATCATCTGGATCTGGCGGCCATCGAGTGGCTGGAGGCCTTGCTGCAGGCGGCGCCATTCGCCTGCGTGGTGGTCAGTCACGATCGCTACTTCCTGGAGAACGTTGCCACCGATATGGCGGAGCTGAACCGGACCTATCCCGATGGATTGCTGCGGGTCTCGGGAAGCTATAGCCAGTTTCTGGAAAAGAAGGAAGAATTCCTCCACGCCCAATCCAAGCGGCAAGAGGCTTTGGAGAACCTGGTACACCGGGAAATCGAGTGGCTGCGCCGGGGAGCGAAGGCACGCACAAGAAAGTCCAAGGCGCGGATTGATAAAGCCGGGGAGTTGATGGGCGAGCTGGCCGACTTAAATGCCCGAAGCCGCAGCGGAACCGCCCTGATCGATTTTTCTGCCACCGATCGAAAAACCAAGCGGCTGATCGAGCTGGAAAATGTTTCCTGTGAAATGGGCGATCGTAAATTATTTGCCGACCTCAACTTCGTCATTACCGCCGGTACGAGAGTCGGACTCGTGGGCCCGAACGGCAGCGGGAAGACGAGCCTGCTGCGCTTGTTGCGCGGTGAAACATCCCCGGCAAGCGGTGAGATTCGCCGGGCTGACCGCCTTCGCATTGTGTACTTCGACCAGAGCCGCGAACTCGATCCGGATGTGACGTTGCGGCGCGCTCTGGCGCCGGAAGGCGATTCGGTAATTTATCACGATCGTTTGACTCACGTGGCTTCGTGGGCGGCAAAATTTCTTTTCACCGGCGAACAACTGAACCAGCCAGTGGGCAAGCTCTCTGGTGGAGAACGGGCGCGGGTTTTGATCGCACAACTCATGCTGCAGCCCGCCGACGTCCTTCTTCTCGATGAGCCCACGAACGATCTGGATATCCCGACCCTGGACATACTGGAGGAAAGTTTGCTGGAGTTTAAAGGGTCTCTGGTTCTGGTAACCCATGACCGCTATATGCTGGATCGAGTTTCGAATGTCGTCCTAGGACTCGACGGGCAAGGCGGAGTTGGACGGTTCGCGGATTACTTGCAATGGGAAAGATGGCTGGATGAGCGCGACCGGCAGGCACGCTCCGACGTAGGGAAAAGTGGCAAGAAGTCCGCCGGACGCGCCACCGGAGGCAACGAGCGGCAAGGGTCGGGGAGAAAGAAGTTGTCATACCTCGAAGCGAGGGAATACGAAACGATTGAGCAGCAGGTTGCAGACGCGGAGGAAGTCTTGCAGGCCAAGCGCACGCAACTCGAGGACCCTCGCATGGTCAGCGACGGCGAACACCTGATCGCCGCTCATGCCGAGATGCAGGAGGCTCAGGAGAAAGTGGATACGCTCTACGCCCGCTGGGCTGAGTTGGAGAAAAGGAAAAACTGAGATTCATGAACGGCTTTGCGGCAATGAAATAAAAAAATACTGCGGACTTACGACGCGAGGCAAAAAGCGATGATGGTTTTTCCCCGACTTCCGCTGGCTTTTTCAAGTTTTTCCAGTAGCACCAATTCCAGGTCCTCGGGGTCAGGCATCATCTCGCAGGTAGCGATCTCGTTATCGGTCGCGCCGTGAAAGCAGAGTTCGCAGACTCCGAGCCCATTGTCGCTGCGAACCGGTGGCCCGAAAACGCGGCAGGTCATGGGACGCGATTCGTAAAGTTCGCAGTTGCCAGTCACGGGGTCGAGAGCTGGGCAAGGTTCGTCATTCGCGAATTCAGAAAAACGATGCTCTGCGTCGTCTCCCTCATCGAGTAAGCCGCTCTCCGGATCTCCCGGAAATTCTGGCGACAAGCGGGCGACCGCATCGCGGGCTCGCGCGCGCACCGCCTCAGCTCGTGCAGGCGCACTCGATTCAAGTTCGGCCAGTCCTCTGCGCAATCGAGCCGCATCGAGTTGATTGATGGGAAAGGCGCCAATGCAGCATTGCGTGCATCCTGGTCGACAGACCAGCCAGTTGCCGCTGCGGCGCGTTGCGTCGGCTAACGCCGAGTCCACAATCTGAATCAGAGCTCGATCGTCGGAAGCTGGAAAACCCCGCGGCATAGCGATTGCTAAATCATACAATCCAATCGCCGCGGGCGGAAATGCGAGGATTCAGCGAAGCCAGTGCGCTTCTGAAAGTCTCCCGAAGGCGACGGAGCCACATACTTCTGGCTCCGGTCGCCGGAAACGCCCACCCCTCCCCCCGGTGGTGTGGCCCTTCCCTCTCGGGATCCCGCGCTCACCAGAAACCAGCGGCCTGAGAAACCCCATGAAAATCGGCTCTTGGCGACCGATGAGCTAGTTACACTGGAATAGTGGCAGATGCCGGCTAAACGTTTCACCATTCCAATAATTTTCTTGGCCCGAATGTCTACTCGGAACATCTATCTGTACGCGCGTCTGCGATTTGGTAAGATAGCTGCCACTTAACCACAGGGCCCGCAGATGCAGTTTCACGCCTTTGACAGGCATTACCTTGAACAGCTCGCTTCTGGAGATTTCCGGACACAGGAGCACTTCGTTTCGTACTTCAGCGAACTGATCCGTCTGAAGTTGAGCAAGCGGTTGCACTCGCATTCCGAAGTGGAAGACGCCCGGCAGGAAACTTTCGCACGGGTTTTTGCCGCATTGCGAAAGGCGGACGGAATCCGCGAACCGGAACGGCTCGGGGCATACGTCAATTCTGTGTGTAACAACGTTTTGCTGGAATATTACCGATCTTCCTCGCAAGAGGTTACCAGCGACGATGAAGAGGCCGAAGCCAATATTCCCGACCCTGCCATCAGCGTGGTCGACGTTATCGCAAACCGGCAAATTCAAAGAAACGTGCGCGAGATTCTCGACCAGCTCCAGGAAAAGGATCGATGGTTAATCAAGGAAGTATTTCTTGAGGAACGCGATAAAGACGAAGTTTGCCGTGATCTGGGAGTAGATCGTGAATACCTGAGAGTCCTGCTCCACCGGGCCAAGAAGTCCTTTAAATCCATTTACTTAAAGAGGATTGCGAAAGAAGCGATGCCGGGGTGTTGATTTCGCGTAACGTTTACGCGCAATTTGTCACTATCTGTACATGAGGAGACTTCGGGTTATGGATCATAGCGAAGCGAGCCGCTTGATGGCCAGTGAGAAGTATCTTCTCGACGAACTTTCTCCCACCGAGATGGAGCAGTTTGAGGAACATCTTTTTAGCTGTCACGACTGCGCCATGGATGTGCGCGCGGGGGCTGTATTCCTCGCACAGGGAAAAGTAGAGTTGGCAAGTTCCCCGATCAACGCAGGGCACATTCCGGCACAAGTCCGCCCGTCGCACGGTTTTTCGTGGTGGCGCACTGCTTTCGCCATTCCAGCCATGGCGATTCTTTTGATTGTCGTGGGATATCAGAATCTGGTTACCTATCCCGCACTGAAGGGTGCTTTGGCGGAAAATAGAGCGCCGAGAATTCTTCCCGCAGCGGCATTGGTCAGCAGCGCTACGCGTGGTGCGGAGCCGACCACGATTGAAGTCCGCGCGGGCGAACCATTCCTCCTGCCGCTCGATGTTCCGCCGCAGAATACTTACCAATCTTATGTAATCGAGTTGCAAAATCCGGTGGGAGTAGTACAGTGGTCCCTCCCGGTGTCCTCCGAATTAGTTAAGAACACTTTAACGATTGCGGCGCCGGGATTACACAAAGCCGGACGTTACGAAGTGATTGTGCTAGGCCAGAACGGCCGCGGCGAAAACTCAGAGGTTGGGCGTTTTCCGTTCGATATACGGTTTGCTTCGAAGGCGAATCCTGAACCTTAACGAGGGAAAGACAGATGGCGGAAAGCAAACGAGTTCACTACTTCCACGCCGATGCCAGCGCTTTCGGTGGATATTTCGAACGTCCTATCGAGCACACGATTGCTCCCCAGGCACCCATGTCACTTTCACCTTCAGGCGGCTATGGCGCTGCCCGTTCAGAAAACTTCTGGCTTGAGGGTGTTGTGTCTTACAAATCCGCGTCCACTCAAGTCGCGGGCAGAGTGAGCAAGAAAGAAGGCCACGGCTGGGTGACACTCGCGACCGCAACGGTCGAGGGATTGAACGTATTGGATGTAGTTACGGCGGACCGGCTGACCGCTCAGATTTCGACCGAACATCCGCTGGAGGGCGACAATCCCCGGGTGACTTTCCTGGGAACGTCATTTGAGAATCTCAAAATCGCAGGCTGCCCCATCGATATCAAGCTGGACTTCAACATTTGCGATCAGGGAAACGGCAACGGCTATCCCAGTCAGCCTTGCGTCGAGGACGATCAATTCCTGGCCCGGGTCGCCGAACAGTATAAGCGCATGACCGACGCTAAAAACCTTCCAAAATGGGTGAAGGATCGATCGATACCTAATTGGATCAAGGAGCGTTATGAGTGGAACGGTGAACGGGCCAAAAACGTTGACAGCGTCCTCTGTTCGGCGGTGAAAGAGGCCGTTGTGAATGAGGCTTGCGCCCAGTTCCCGGGCAGACCGTTCGGCACTGTTTTCGAGGTACCGGATTTCGGCCGTGTCTTTTTGGGCGAGCTGTTCGTCGACTGCGCTTCGTATCGGTTGACCACAATCCGCCTGGAGCTGGGATGCACTGGCCAAGGCAGTCTCAGCGGGCCTACCGCAATGACAAACGGTCACACGATCCCGCCTTAACCGGTATCGATGATCCGCAGATGATCCGCCAGATGTTGACCTGTCGCTACGTGCTCTATAAACTGCCTGACTAATCCACCTTAGTCAGGCAGCTTTTCTTTCTGGAAACAGGCGAACATTCCTGAGGGCGTAAGAGGGCGGCACGGGGGCGCAATGTCAGGGCTTAGAAGCCAGAAGTTTGGGCCGACGGTTTTAGCTCTGTCTTTGGTGCTGCCGTGGGCGGGATGCAGCCGGCTCCCGGATCCTCAGCGCACGTTCGATCGAGCTCAAGAGACTTTCGTTCGAGGCGACCTTGCAGCCGCCAGACGCGAGGCCGATGCAGCTTACCGGCGATTCTCAGGGAGCGAACCCCTGTGGGCGTGGAAGTTCCGGATTCTCGAAGCCGAAATTCTGCTGGACCAGGGGCTAAGCGCAGATGTGCTTTCTCTCCTCGACTCCAATCTGCCAACGCAATTCGCCAACAGCGACTTAGCCGTTAAGCAACTGACGCTACAAGGGGGCGCATACGCTCAGCTCGACCGCTTTCAAGATGCCGACCACTGTCTGAAAGAAGCGGAGCGTCTTTCCGATACATTGCGTGCTCCCCTCGCAGGCCAGATTGCGAGAGCCCGCGGGGTCCTCGCGTTTCGCCAGAACGATCAAGAGAGCGCCGGACGCTTCCTTCGTGAGAGTCTGCAGTTTGCCCGCCAAGAACATGATGTGCATCTGCAAATGACCGATCTCACGAACCTCGGTGCAGTGGCCGAGCGCCAGGAACACTATGACGAAGCCATTGATTGGTTGAATGATGCGTACCGGACAGCCGGCATTCTCCACGACCGGCACACCGTGCAAGTTGCGCTGGGCAATCTAGGTTGGGCCTACTACAAAATGGGGGACTTCGACAGGTCTCTGGCTTTTTGCCGGGAGGCCGAGAAATCGGCCAAAGATCTGGGGGCGGCGTACGATCAGATCGGTTGGTTGAACAATATCGGGCTGGTGTATTACCGACAGAATCAACTTACGGTCGCCGAAGACTATTATCGGCAATCCCTGGCCTTGGCTCAGGAAAATCAAAACTCCGAACTCATCGTCGATGCCCTGACCAGTCTTGCGTTCGTCTCGGCCCAAACCGGCCAACTGGCTGAAGCACAAAGATACAGCGAGGAAGCTTTTCAAAAAGCGCGCGCCAGGAACGACCGCTCGTCTGAGCTCTATCCTCTGCTCGTCAGAGGGCAAGTGGCATCCGGACGCGGCGATTACAAACAAGCTGAGGAAGTGTTTCATGAGGTCGCAAGCGACCCGAAGAGCGATCTTTCCCTGCGCTGGCAAGCGCAAAATGACTTGGCGCGGCTCTATGAGCAGGAACATCGGCTTGCTGATGCCGACAAACAGTATCAAGAGGCGCTAGCTACCATCGAACAAGCGCGCGCTGCACTGCAGCATGAAGAATTCAAATTGCCTTTTCTGGCAAATGCCGCGCACTTGTACGACGATTACATCAGTTTTCTTGTGGCACAGGGAAAAGACCAGCGCGCTCTTGAGCTGGCCGATTACAGCCGGGCCCGAACGCTTGCCGAAGGACTCGGCGCTCTGCCAAAAAACGCACCAGCCGATGCCCCCGCGGTGAATGCGCAACGGGTAGCCCGTGCGGCCCATGCCACTATTCTGTTTTACTGGCTGGGCCGCGAACACTCATATCTCTGGGCCATCACGCCGAATCGCACGGCGCGGTATCAGTTGCCTCCGGCGACCGAAATCGATGCAGCTGTCCTAAGATATCGCCAAGCCCTGCTCGGCTGGCAGGACGTGCTGAAGACGGCGAATTCCGACGGCGCTCATCTCTACGACGTTCTTGTGGCGCCCGCGCAAAAGTTGATACCACCCAACTCGCGTGTGATCCTGATCACCGACGGCAGTTTAGACGGCTTGAATTTTGAGACGCTGCTGGTTCCAACCCCCACCATGCACTATTGGATTGAAGACGCAACTGTGCTGACGGCAAGTTCGCTGCACGTGCTTGCGGCCTCCAGAGACCATCGCGAGACGGAAAGCGGAAAGCTCTTACTAATCGGCGATGCTATTGCCCCGAGCTCGGAGTATGCCCCGTTACCCAATGCGTTGCGGGAAGTCCAGAATGTAGAGAGCCACTTTCCGGTCGAGAAGCGGGAGACCTTCACGCGGGATCGTGCTACGCCGGCTGCATACCTGGGGAGTGACCCAGATCAATTTTCCTTCATTCACTTCGTGGCTCATGCTACCGCCAGCAAATTAAGTCCGCTGGATTCAGCCATCGTGTTATCTCGATCATCTGCGGACCAGGATTCTTTCAAGCTTTACGCTCGCGACATCACTCCACATTTGCTGCATGCCAACCTGGTGACTATCTCATCCTGCTACGGAGCGGGCGCGGAGGCTTTCTCCGGCGAGGGACTGGTGGGGCTTTCGTGGGCATTTCTTCGCGCCGGAGCGCACAACGTGATTGGCGCGCTGTGGGATGTCAGCGATGCTTCCACTGCTGATCTGATGGGACGCATGTATGATGAACTGAAGCGCGGCCAAACTCCGGAAGCAGCGCTGCGCGCAGCCAAACTCTCGCTGCTTCATTCCGATGGCGTTGCCCGTAAGCCATTCTATTGGGCCCCTTTTCAACTCTATACCGGACGCCGATAGCATTGGCAGCGCAGGATTTCCACAAGGCACAAGTGCAATTTGGCGAGAATCAGCCAACCCGGTGGCTTAGAATAAGCGATTCGGCAAGCCGTGTCCTATGAACAGTTTGACTGACGTTGGTAAAAATTGGGAGGGCCGTGTCGTCGATGGAAGGTTCACGCTGCGGCAGTGGCTCGGGGGTTCCGAGTACAGCGCGGTATTTCTTACCGAGCGAAGCGGGGATGGATCTGAAAAAGCCGCCATCAAGTTAATCCCCGCGGATTTCTTTTCCGACGGTAATCTCGACGAAACCGGTCAACTCGCTCGATGGGCCGACAGCGCGAAGTTGTCGCATCCCCATCTCATTCAGCTCTTTGAACATGGACGCGGCAAAATCGACGATCGTAATGTCCTCTATGTCGTCATGGAATATGCGGAAGAGAATCTGGCGCAGATCCTTCCGCAGCGGCCACTCTCGCCAGACGAAGTGAAGGAGATGCTTCCACCTACAGCTGAGACCCTGGCTTTCCTGCATCAGGCTGGGCTCGTGCATGGCCATCTCAAACCGGCAAATATTCTGGCCGTGGATAATCAGCTGAAAATCTCGAGCGACAGCCTGCGCAAGATCGGCGAGCGCGACAAGCACTTCCCTACCCCCTACACTGCACCGGAACTAGCGAAGACCGGCCCGTCCCCGGCGGCAGACGTATGGTCGCTGGGCGCGACACTGGTTGCGAGCCTGACGCGCGAGCCGGATAGCAAAAATATCAACGGCAGTCAGGTTGCGATACCAGAATCAGTTCCTCAACCTTTCCGCAGAATTGCAGAGCGCGCCCTGCGCCTCGACCCTCAGCAACGGTGTACGATCAACGAAATCGTCAGCCAGCTTAGAGTTCGGGAGCCTCGGCCATCGAAGGCCACCGATCAGGCTGCACCGCCGAAGCGCGGCAATCGCTGGCTCATTATTATCTCGGTGCTTGTCGCAGTGCTTCTTTTGGCGATCTTTTTCGGTCGCAAATCGGGCCAGTCATCGAACTCGTCTTCGGAAGATCATGCGGCGGAATCTTCAGCCACTCCGTCGGTAAAATCGTCAGCGGCGCCAGATGACAAAGCCGCGCCCACGACGAGCGGAATTATTCACGGTAGAGTGCTTCAGGAAGTCTCTCCCGATGTTTCCCCGGGCGCGCGGCGAACGATTACGGGACACATAAAGGTAAGCGCTCGGGTTTCTGTGGATAATTCCGGAAACGTCTCCGAGGTTACGCTGGTCTCTCCCGGGCCAAGCAAATACTTTGCGAAACAGGCGCTGGCTGCGGCGCGGCGCTGGAGGTTCAGTCCAGCACAAGTGAACGGGCAGCCTTCTGCGAGCGAGTGGATTCTGCGTTTTCAATTCGGCAGGGGATCGACACAAGTTTCTTCAAGTGAAACAAAGCCTTGAAACAACCCTGCTCAACCCTCTGCCTCTTGGTTGTTTTTCTTTATCTTCCAAATCATTTGCCGGAGCATACCGAGCATAAATTCCGCGTCGCCTTTTCGCAGGTGTAACCGACGAATCACACGCCGCACTGCGGCGTGAAAAGACTTCGAAGTGTTGAGCTTCGGATATTCACTCGCTCGGAGTGCCAGCAGTAACGCATCGGTGATCCGCTCGATATCGGCTGAGGAAGCCGGATTTCCATTTGTGGTCTGCCCTAACACAACGGGATCTCTCATCAATTCGTACAAACAAACCGCCACCGCCTGGCCCAAATTCATCGAAGCATGCTCATCGCGAGTGGGGATGTGCATCAGCCAATGGCAATGACTCATATCCTGATTCGAGAGTCCGAATTTCTCGGAGCCGAACAAGAGAGCGGAAGTACCAGTCGCCAGATGAGTTCGGATATCATTGGCCCCCTGCTCCAACCGCACCAGCGAATGCTGCAGATCGCGATGGCCGACGGCCGTGGTTCCGACCACGAGCGAGCAGTCGGCTACCGCTTCAGCGACTGTCTTATACACCTGGGCTGTCGCCAGCGTGGCCGCCGCGCCTACCGCAGAGCGAGCATCCCGAAATGCTACATCGTAGGGATTCACCAGCCGGAGATGGGGAAATCCGAAGTTGCTCATGGCCCGGGCCGCCGCGCCAATGTTGAGAGGATTACGCACGTCCACCAGGACGACACGCAAACCGGCGAATTCGGCAGCAACAGGCAAGCTGTCGATATTCTACGGCAGGAGGGAATTATCCAACGATTTTCGAGTTGCTTTAGCTCTCACATAAAGCGTGATCGGGAGTCTAATGTCTAGCAAGCCGTTTGCCGTGTGGTCTTTTTGCCCAGGGATGCAATTGTAAAAAGTTTGTCAAACCGCGCCGGGCGCACTTTATTTGGGCAGAAAGCATTGTAAGCTTCATTGGCCCCAGGAACCTGAAACTTATGTGGGTCTGGGACATCCCAAGTTGAGGATGGCTTTCTATGGGTCAAATCGCAACACCGCTAAGCGTTGCCAGATCGGCTGATACGATTCACTCCACGCGGTCACTCGGAAGAATTCTCGTGGTCGAAGATGATCCTTCGGTGCAGAAGGCGTTGAAGCGTCTTTTCGAAACCGAGGGATACACGGTCGAAGTGCAGGCCAACGGCCAGTCGGCGCTGGAGAGTTTTCAAGCCGCTCCGCCGGCGGTTATTATTCTCGACCTTCGCTTGCCCAAGCTTTCCGGCAGCGACGTGTGCAAGGTGGTCAAAGCTCAAGCGCCGGAGTTACCAATCGTTGTGCTCAGTGCAACCAGCGATGTTTCCGATAAGGTTCTTCTGCTTGAGTTGGGCGCGGACGACTACGTGACCAAACCCTTTAGCCCGCGTGAACTTCTCGCCCGGGTGCGCGCCGCTCTGCGCCATACCTCCAGAACGGCGACCGTGAGTATGGTGAGCTTCGATGGCATTTCCGTGGACTTCAAGAAGATGGAAGTCCAGCGCGATGGTAAGGTGGTAATTTTAACCGCGCAGGAATTTAAGACGTTACAGTTCTTCGTACAAAATGCCGACCGCGTGATCAGCCGCGACGAGTTGCTCAACGAGGTTTGGGGATACCAGAATTATCCCTCCACCCGTACCGTGGACAATCATATTCTGAAGCTTCGGCAGAAATTGGAACGCGATCCCGCCAGTCCAGTACACTTCCGCACGGTGCACGGAATGGGCTACAAATTCGTGCGCTGACTTCCCTTGGAACCCACACCAGAACCCGCGTCGCAAACTTTCTCTGAACAGTCTGGAACTGCACTCGTGCACCGAACCCGGCTGCGCACTCGATTTTTGCTCTCCATGCTGCTGATTAGCGCGGGCCTGACGGCAATGAGTCTGCTCGTGGTTCGGCAAAGCGTCCAACGCCACGTGCGCGAAGGAATTGTTCAGGACCTGCGAAATTCCGTCACCACATTTCAAAATTTTCAGCGTGATCGCGAAGTTATGCTGACCCGCTCGGCACAGTTGGTGGCGGATCTTCCGATCACTCGCGCGATCATGACAGCACACGATCCAGCCACCATCCAGGATGCTTCGAAAGATGTTTGGCAGTTGACTGGCAGCGATCTGTTGGTTTTGGCCAATCGAAACGGGGCGGTGGTCGCCCTCCATACGAAATCGTCGGGATTTACTCGTGAAGCCGCGCAGCAATACTTTCAACGTTCTTTGAACGAGGAAGATTCAAGCCACTGGTGGTTCGGCGATCACCACCTCTATCAAACATTTGTGCAGCCGGTTTATTTTGGATCCAAAACGGAAGGTCCGTTGCTTGGTTTCCTGATTATCGGCTACGAAATCGATAACCGTCTGGCTCGCGAGGTCAGCAAGGTTTCAGCCAGCCAGGTCGCCTTCTCCTACGGCGATGAAATCGTGGCGACTACGCTCACTCCCACGCAATCTCAAAGCTCGACCTTGCACGCTTTGTCGGCAGATGCGCTGCAGAGTGGGCCACGCGACGTAGAAGTCGGCCATGAACTTTTCCTCGCTACTTCTCTTGAGCTTTCCAGCCAGCAGGAAACGCCGGTGCGCTTGACTGTACTCGGATCTTACGATCAAGCCGCGAAGTTCCTCGACAAGTTGAACCGGTTGCTGCTCCTGCTCGGGCTCACAGCCGTGCTTCTGGGGAGCGGATTGGTGTTCTTGATTTCCCACACTTTCACGCGTCCGCTCGCCAGTCTGGTGGAGGGCGTGCGCGCACTGGAGCATGGCGATTTTCATCATCCTCTCGATCCCCGGGGAAGCGACGAGGTCGCGGAGTTGACTTCCGCGTTCGATCGCATGCGTTCCAGTCTGCTTAAAACTCAACAAGCTCTTCTGGAGTCTGAGCAGTTGGCCACTATCGGACGCATGGCCAGTTCGATTTCCCACGATCTGCGCCACTCCTTGGCGGCTATCGTTGCCAACTCTGAGTTTCTCTGTGACGGGCGGCTGACCGGCGCTCAGCGTGAAGAGCTCTATCAGGAGGTTCGCATCGGCGTAAATCAGATGACCGACCTCATTGATTCGCTGCTCGAGTTTGCCCGGACCAGAGAATCTCTCAATCCCAGTTATGCCAGCGTTACGGAGACCGTTCACCGCGCGATGCAGGCTGTACGCCTCCACCCGCGGCACCAGGGAACGCTGATTCAAGTAAATAGCCACGGCGAGGGCACGGCGTCGGCCGACATGGCAAGGTCTGACATGGCATGGTTTGACCCACGCAAACTGGAACGCGCTCTATACAATCTTTTGCTGAATGCTTGTGAGGCCTCACCTGCCACTCGTGGCCAGGTTGAGGTCACGCTCGAGCGCAGCGGGACGTCGGTCACCATTGCGGTTGCCGACAATGGTCCAGGCATCGCGGAGCCGATTCGCGAAAAACTGTTTCACCCGTTTGTGAGTTACGGCAAAGAGAATGGCACCGGGCTTGGCCTTACCGTAGTGCAAAAAATTGTCCAGGATCACGGGGGCGAAGTGTTGATGGAGCGTACCGCAGATGCTCACACCGTTTTTCGGATCATCATTCCCGGCCGCTCTCCACAAGGCTCTACGGTAGATGGTGACGACAAACTGACGCCCCGTCCCCTTGTGTCACTGAACGACGATCGAGCAAGTGAAAAGTCAATCCGGCATTCGGACACCTAGTCTCGCTGTTGTTTTTCCATTTCATAAGATCCGTATGTCGCCCTGGAGGATGTTGTGAATAGCTCACGGACGTTTGCGCTTCGTTCAACCGCTTTAACGACAGCCGCTTTTGTCCTCTTAAGCATCGCCACCCAATCACAGGAAACTGCGCCTGCCCCGGCGTCTCCGCCCGGTGACACATCGGTGCGAGAGCTGGATTCACAAGTACGTGAATTGCGTGCCATGGTTGAAGAGATGCGCGCCGAGAATGCCCAGTCGCGCGCCGAGATGCGGCAACTTCGGCAGGAATTACAAGACACGCGTAGACTCCTGGCACCAATCACAGCAGCGACAGGAGATTCTGCGCCGACAACTGAAGCAGCGGCCTCTGAACAAACTTCTTCAACATCTCCCTCCGGCACCCAGACTATCGCCGCGGCATCCGCTTCTCCGGATCTGGGAAGCCGCATTCAAAAACTTGAGGAGTCCACGCAGTTGCTGGGTTCGAAAGTTGACGAGCAATATCAGACCAAAGTGGAAACTGCCGCCAAGTATCGCGCGCGGCTTTCCGGAATTGTTTTGATGAATGCGTTTCGGAACGTGGGCGCTTCCGACAATCTTGACCTGCCGGATTACGCGCAACCGCCCGTCCCCGGCACCTCTCAAACCAGCTTTGGGGCTACTTTGCGGCAGACTGAAATTGGCCTGGAAATCTTTGGCCCCACCCTCGCCGGCGCAAAGGCTTCAGCCAATGTGCAGTTCGATTTCGCGGGAGGATTTCCATCCACTCCGAACGGAGTCGAATTTGGAATTGTGCGGATGCAAACTGCCAGTTTGCGACTCGACTGGAAAAATACTTCGCTGATTGCCGGCCAGGATTCCCTTTTCGTGTCCCCGCTTTCTCCCACATCTTTTGCATCGCTTGCGATTCCGGCCTTTGCGTATGCGGGAAATCTGTGGGGTTGGACGCCGCAGCTTCGCATCGAACACCGCTTCAATCTCGTCGATCAGCAGACGCTGACCCTGCAGGGTGGGATTCTGGATAACCTGGACTGGGAGCAGTCCACTAATACCTATTTCCGCTCCGCGACGGCGGGCGAGAGTTCCGGTCAGCCCGCTTATGCTCTTCGCGCTTCGTGGTCCCGGCCTTTGTTTGGTCATCCGTTGAGTGTGGGAGCAGCGGGCTATTATGGCCGCCAGAACTGGGCATGGGATCGCTTCGTGGACGCTTGGGCTGGCATGGCGGACTGGCAGATTCCAATCGTTCGTCGCCTCACCTTGTCCGGCGAATTCTACCGAGGGCGCGCAGTCGGAGGATTGGGCGCGGCGATCGGACAAACGATTGTGTATGGCGGCAACCCCGCGAATCCTTACACCAGCATTCGTGGTCTTGATTCCGCAGGTGGATGGAGCCAACTCAAGTTCCAACTGACACCCAAGCTTGAACTGAACGGCGTTCTCGCTGAAGACGATGCGTTTGCGGGTAATGTTCGAGACTTCGCCACTGACGCCGATAACTTTGGCCCGATTCTCGGCCGCAACCGTGGCGCGCTCGGCAACTTGGTTTACCGGCCACGCTCTGATTTGTTGCTCTCCGCGGAATTCCGACGCTTGCACACGTTCCCAATTTATGACGCCAGCAGTGTGACAAACCAGATCAATCTCGCAATGGGGATCTTGTTTTGATGCGCCGTCTGTCGTCATGCCGGAGCATCCTGTGCCTCGTAATGTTCACGGTCTTTATTGCGACGGCTCAGGCGAGCGAGCTCAAGGGAAAAGTGCAACTTACCAGAAGCGGACACCGTGTAAAGGACGCTTCGAAACTCGTTGTCTGGCTCACTCCTGTAGGAAGTACGGCCGCAGTGCAAGCGCCGACTCAACGGCCGTCACAAATTCCCCAACTTGTGCAGAAAGATAAAAGTTTTCATCCTTCGCTGCTGGTAATTCCGGCCGGGGGAAAAGTTGAGTTTCCCAATCAGGATCCTTTTTTCCACAATGTGTTTTCTTTGTTCGACGGAAAACGCTTCGACCTGGGACTGTACGAGAGTGGGACAACTCGTTTCGTTCAATTCGACAAGCCAGGCATTTCTTTTATCTTCTGCAACATTCACGCGCAGATGAGCGCAGTGGTAATCGCGTTGAATACCCCATACTATGCGATCTCTGATGCGCACGGGGACATCAGCATCAAGGACGTTGTACCCGGACGCTATCAAATGCACCTGTTTCATCCTTCGGTCTCACCCGACGGGTTGCACGCCGCCGAACGTGAAATCACCGTCACGCCCGGCGATACTTTCCTGGGAAACCTCAGCCTCGCCGAGTCCGATCTGGAACTGGCGCACAAGAATAAATATGGCCGCGACTATGATCGCCCGGATCCGGATAGCCCCGCGTATGCGCGGCCGTAGGCAAAACGCTTATTTAAAGAAAAAGAGCGTGCCGGTTAGCACGCTCCTTCTCGCCTCCGCCTCTTCACTTCGTTTACAGCAACTCATCGAACCTAAACAAACTCAGCGTTACCCGAACTAGCGGTGTCCTCCACCTCCAGAGTGGCCACCGCTAGAGGAATGTCCCCCGCTAGGCGCGCTGTGCGATCCGCCGCCGCTGTAGCCCCCGTAGCTAGGTGTCCCGCGATAGCCTCCGTAACTTCCGGAAGATCGCGGTTGCGCGATCGGCTGCCTCATGTTCAGTTGCGGACGCGAAGTTGCGCCGCGGCCATAGCTGCTGGAACCATAGCTGGAACTCGACCCACGCGAGTAGCTTGAACTTGGCGAGGTGCGGTTCCAATAGCTTCCACTCGATCCCCGGTTGGAAGTCTCGGCGCCGTTTCCGCCGCGCCCGGCCGATTCGCTGCCGTTGTTGTGCGACGGCGGTGTGAATGTCTTCCACTCGCTGCGGTTCGGTTCTCCTCGATTTGCGGAAGTTCCCGCGCTCGCGGATCGATCCGCGCCCCGGCTTGCAGAATTGTTCGTCTCTCTGCTCGTGGACGGCGTGCCGGAACTTGGTTTTCCGCCCGCAGCCGCGGATGATGTCCCGGGAGATTCGGAGGCGCCCCGAGACTCCGTTGCTCCGTTTGTTCCATTGCTGCGCCCTCCAGCCGTCACCGCATTGACGTGATTCTGCTGCATAGTCTGCTGCAGATGTGCAGTCTGCTGCTGGAACGATTCCGGCCGCGATGCGCTCTGCGTTCCCGCAAAATGCTGTGATCCGCCATTGTGAATCGTCGATGGCGCCGCAGCCCGTCCGCTCGCCGATAAACTGGCTCGCGAAGGCACGACGGGCAGGCTTCCCGTCATCATGCGAGCGCCGCTTAACTGCGCATGAGTCGCCGCCATCGCTGTGGTTCGTCCAGCGCCGAATCTTCCCGCACCCATCGTGGAAGCCCCGCCTGCGATATGCGGATCATTGATGTGCGCTACGTTCGAGAACCGAGTGCCGCCATGCAGTGGCGCGATTCCCCCAAACCGGCCGTAGCCTCCGAAACGATTGAATCCCACTTCGCCAAACCGGCCACCGTATCCTCCCCACCATGGAAAGAAGGGGTCGCAAGGACCAATTGGCAGCCAGCCAAAACCGCCCCATCCGCCCCACCCGAAACCAAAACCAAACTCACCTCCGAATCCGAAGAACGACACATAAGCCGGCGCCCAGAATGGACGATAAAAGCCCGCACCCCACACGGGTCCCGGCCACCATGCCCACGAACCGCCGTACCACATCCAGCGCCCATAGTGGTACGGAGCCCATCCCCACGGCTCATAACCCACCCATGTCCAACCATAGTAAGGCTCCCAAACCCAGTTACCGTCGCGGTAAGGCGCCCAGTCCTCAGGCTCATTCGGCACCCACACCTGACCATAATCCGGGGCGTTCTCCCACTGTCCGTTGGCATCGAGATCTTCCGAGCCCACGTAATACTTATTCGTGTGGCGCCAGGCATCCGCGTTGTGGATCATGCGGTCGCGGTCGCTGTTCCAGCGGTCCCAATCGTCACGTTCCGGGGCTGTGCTGATCTTGTAACGCGCATCCGCGCCGGATCCACGCACTGTCACCAGATCGCCTTGTTTCACATTGGCGATACCCTGCGGCGTGGAAATCTGCGCTTCACCCTTGCGCACGATGATTACGGAATCGCCATCTGGACGCACTTCAATGCGATAAACGCCATCCTGATGCGCCGGATGTAAAGCCACGTTTGGCGTATCGATCTCCGGCTCGGTTTCGCTTTCGCCAAACACGGAGTAATTGACTAGCCCCTGCGCGACCCGAACCTGAATGTATTTGTGCGTGAAGTTCGCGATGCTGGCCTGCGAGTTGGATCCCAAACGAAGGATGTTCGCGAAATCGAGCTGCACTTCAGCTCTGCCGCCCGGGCCCGTCGAAATCTTATCTCCGTTCACCACCGGCTGGTTCAACACCGCGGCCGACCACGTACCGGAATCTCCGCGCTGCGTCGACACGTCGCCATGAATCATACTGACACGTCCCACACCCTGATCGACTTTAGCCGGGCCTTCGCCCGATGGTTCGCCAGGCTGAGCTGGTGTTTCCATCGGCGGCGTCTGCCCAGGTTCGAGTCGCGGCGATTGTCCTGGCGGAGGCTGCCCGGGCGGAGGTGGCGGACCTGCATCCGACGGTGGCGCGGACTGCGTCTGACCAATTTCCATGGGCGCACTGGGCTGTTCTGACGGACCGCTCCCTTCGTCCGTCGTTTGCGCCTGCGCACTGACTGAGTACGCTCCAGCTAGCGCGAGAGCTAAGATCGCCAAGCTTGTTATAAGGTTTTTTTTCATGGCCTGTCTCTCGGACCAGTCCAACAGCGATTCAAAGTCTGAAAATACAAGATTGATGGTTGAGTACAAAGCAACTCCGATGCCAAAGCGCTTGACGTTGAGGTACCCATAACTCGTTTGCTTTCAGAGAAGTGCCGAATCATTCAGAGGGTTCGAAAATGAGGTAAATGAGAGATCGGTGGCTGCTCTGAGCCAAAGTGGTGGATTTCGGCCAGGAAGGTCGAAATGTTGGGCGGTAATCCAAAAGCCCGCTGCTCGGTCAGGCCTTATGTGAAGGTTGTTTCTACTCTCGCGAAAGAGTTCCGCCGCTTTTCTTCTTCTTTTTCCTCTTACTCTTCTTTTTCTTCCGAATCAGAGGGTCTCGTTGAATCAGCCGTTCAAACTCGGACTCAAACTCCTTGAGCACTTCATATACTTTGATCGTGCGCTCACCCATCCCGGCAAGGGCACCTTTGAACTGCGGGGACGGTTTGTAGATTGCCGAATGCTCTACTTCCCAGAATAACCCTATCAGCATAGGTGCTACCTGAAGCTCGGCTCGAAGGGCGGTGTTTCGAGAGCAGTGGCCGTGGTACTTGAATGCTAATGGCTGGGACTTTTCTTCGTTCGGCCTAAGTCGAACAGGATCTGGAGCCCACAAAGCAAATTGCGGGTGCTGACGCAGCAGGCGGTTAGCCTCGACCCAACGACTCCGTGGAAAGGCTAAGACACGAACGCCAGCAAGATCGTTAAGACTCTTAAGCGAGTAACTGTGCGCCCTGTCTGGGTCAAAGACTGCGCCCTCCTGTCTTCTCCGCAGGGCGCCCAACGCGCTTTCACAATCCTTGATCCGCGAAGTGACCGTGAGCTTCTCATGCTTGTCCGGTTGGTTCAATAGCGGGAGCAGCCAATGTCGAACTTCGGCCTCAAGCTCTTCTAAAACCCGCCGGGCATCAGGCATGAGGGCGAAGTACTCCTCCCTAAGGCGATCCTCAGCGGTTCTTTCTTTCATCGTGCAATGCTGCGGAGGAACTCCCGTTTTACGCCCTCGGACGGCGACGAATTGAAGTAAAAACTCCATTCACCGGGGGGGGTGGGTTCCTTGACACAGGCCTTAAGCTCGGCTTCACTGTGATCCTGTACAAACTCGATGCTAAACACCTTCCGTACGTCGCGGTTTATGTAGCTAAGCCTATCAAAGCTGTAGGCGTAGCCAGCATCTTCAAGGATTTGCTTCTTACTTTCCACTGTCAGCATACAGAACGCCCTCTGGACTAATTGTATACAACCATGAAGCAGCACTGCTCAAGGCTCTTTCTCTTCATCCGCAATCCCAATCTTCGATAGCCGATAACGCAGCGCATTCCGCGACAATCCCAGTAACCGAGCCGCCTGACTTTTATTCCCATTCGCGCGCCGCAGCGACTCGCGAATCATTTCATCCTCCCATTGCTCCAGCGTCATACCTTCGGGAAGAAAATTTCCGCCCCCGTTCGCCGCTCGCGCAGGACGCATATCCAGATGGATATCATCCACCTTAAGCACGGTCCCCTTGGCAAGCGCGCAAGCCCGCTCGATGATATTTTGCAGTTCGCGCACGTTGCCCGGCCAGTGATAGTTCACCAGAACCTGCATAGCCTCCGGCGTAATTCCTTCTACCGGTTTACCCGAGTCTCCTGCGAAGCGGGCAATAAACAGATTCACCAAGTCAGGGATGTCTTCTTTGCGTTGCCGTAGCGGCGCGATATCGATGGGTACAACGTTCAATCGATAATAAAGATCTTCACGAAACGTGCCCTGCTCGAGCGCTTCGCGCAGATCACGGTTAGTGGCGGCGATCAGCCGCACATCCACTTTCACGGTTCGCGTCCCGCCCAGGCGCTCGAATTCCCGCTCCTGCAACACGCGCAGCAGCTTTACCTGTATTACTGGCGGCACGTCTCCAATCTCATCCAGGAAAAGAGTTCCTTTGTCCGCGAGCTCGAACTTTCCCGGCTTGCTGGCGGCTGCGCCCGTGAAGGCGCCCTTCTCGTATCCAAACAATTCGCTCTCCAGCAAATTTTCCGGGATCGCCGTGCTGTTGATTTTGATGAAAGGACCGGCCGCTCGCCGCGACTTCTCGTGAATCGCGCGGGCTATCAGATCTTTGCCCACGCCGCTCTCCCCGCCCAGCAGGACGGTCGAATTTGTAGGCGCGACTCGCTCCACCGTGGCCAGAACTTCCTGCATCTTCGCACTGCGCGCCACCACGTTGGGATGCGCATATCGCTTCCCCAAAGCCTCTCGCAGCGACCGGTTTTCCTCCCGCAGGTTGTGGACGTCCAGCTCTTTATGGACCACCATCCTCATCTCGCTCAGCGAGAACGGTTTCAAAACATAATCGGCGGCCCCGGCCTTCATAGCTTCTACCGCAGTCTCGACCGAACCGAAGGCCGTCATCACCACTACGGGCAGAGTTGCATTCTGCCGCTTGATCGCCTGCAACAATTCCAGACCATTCATCCCGGGCAGCTTGAGATCTGTTACGACCAAGTTGACGCTGTTTTCCCGCAAGAGTTTGAGACCGGCCTCCGCATCTCCGGCAGAAAGTGTGCTGAAGCCATCCTCCCCGAGATTCAGTTCGAGCAGGCGCCGCATTTTTGCTTCATCTTCGACGATCAAAATCGTTGCCATGGATTAACTTCCAATTTTCTAATGAGAACTTTCCGCGACCTCGCTTGTCGCGGGAAAAAACACTATAAACCTGGCTCCTTGGCCGCTACCTTCTCCGCCGCCGCTTTCCACGCGAATGGTGCCGTGGTGTCCGTCGATGATTCTCGACACGATCGAAAGCCCCAGTCCCACTCCAGTCTTCTTGGTGGTTACAAACGGATTAAAAATCTGTTCTCTGAGTTCGGGAGCAACTCCCGGCCCCGTATCTTCGATCCGCACTTCTACTCCATTGCGGCCGGCGCCATTGGTCAGCGCCGCTGTTACACGCAGTGTTCCACCCGTACCGCTCATGGCATCGTACGCGTTCTGAATCAGATTCACGAAGGCCTGTTCACTGAGCCCTTCATCGAGCGGAACCAACGGCAAGTCCGGTTGGTACGACCGTTGCACCCTGACCAAACCATCGTTGTCTTTGTGCGTGGCTGCGACGGCGTGCAGGGCCCGATCAAGTACCGGCACGATCTCCTGCGGAACCAGTTCGGCGTGCAACGGTCTGGCAAAATCAAGAAACCTCGTGACCAATGCACTCAGACGATTGGTCTCACTCGATATGTATCCCGCCAGCTCGTTTGCCAGAGGATTGGACTCGCCCAACTTCTGTTGCAGCATTTCCACCGATCCCTTGATCACTCCTAGCGGATTGCGAATCTCGTGCGCCAGTCCCGCCGACATTTGACCCAATGCAGCCAGCCGCTCAGATCGTCGAGCCTCCTCCTGCGCCTGCTGTAATTTTCGATTGGTCTCCGCCAGAGTTTCCGCCAACTCCTGATAACGCTTGATCTGCCGTCGATTCTCCACAACGAAGCGGTTCACCACCATCGCCGCAAGAAAGAAGAAGAGAATGCGGATAGCCAGAAGGCCATAGCTTTCGGCAGTGACTTCATATTCCTGTAGTGCCGGATAAAGATAAGAACAATAGGCAGCGGATGCCAGCGCTGTCCACAACAATGTACCCAGCGGACTGAAATATTCCGCCGCCGTCACCGCTGGAAGAAAATAGATTGGCCAGTAGCTGCTGTTGATGCTCAGTTCGCCGGTATGATCGATGAGTAGCGTCGCAAGGGCAATCTTAAGCAGGACAATGTAGGCCGCCCCGCGCCTCGGCGCTCTTCTCAGAACCCAACTCTCGCTTAACTGCGTCACGCCAAATGCCAGCAATACGAACTGCTTGTGAACTTCGCCCACTGGCGGCAAGACTGCGAGTCCGGCCAGAAACAGCAGCCAAAGAACATCCATCCAATTCATTGCCGGACGCTTTTGTTCGTTCATATGCCAAGCGCTAGAAACAAACGCGCCGGTAACGGATTACGTTCCCGTTTCCCGGCGCTATTCTCTTCCTCAGTTTTTCACGCTGTCCGTAAGGATCGTATCTCATCCGAACCTTATCAGACCGCAGTCGATTAGCTCACGTCAACATCACTTCTTAGGAGGACTCGCATGTGTATCTACGGACGGAGACGGATGCGAATTCTGCTGCCGCTGTGTCGGAGCTGGCGCTGGCCGTTGCTGCTGCCAGGTGCTGAACTTCTGTGCCTGGTCCCGCTGCTGCTGCGCATTCGCCTGCCGCACCGGAGCCACCGGCTTAGCCAGAGGATGCGTCCACTGCTGGCCGGATTGCGCACTCCCGTTGCCGGGTTGAGCTTGTGCGCTCTTCTCTGGGTCCGGCGTTCCTTGCGCCTCCCACACCCGCGGCATAGGTTTCTCCTGATTTGTTCCACTGCTGGGTTGTCCGAATGAACGGAAGCCATCGTCCGCCTGCGGTTGCCGCGTCTTTGGAGCCGCCGGCACCGGCCGGACCGGCGCCTGCTGCCGCACTAACAATGACGATTGGTTCAAATGTCCGCCAGCCTGGGCTTGTCTCTGATCGAACGAACTCGGCACAGGAGCCGGCATCCTCAGCGCCACGACTGCACGGCTGCTCACCACCGCCGGCGGCACGGCCACAGGCCTTCCGGTTCCGAGCACGCTGTTACGAACGGGTTCAATTGCAACTATGCGCGAGACTGGCGCCGCGGCAAGCTCTCTCGCGGGCACGGATACCACATTCCGGGACACGGGCCGAGCATTTACGAATGTGTCACGGGAAACTATTGTCACTCCGCCGCTCACCCCGCGGTTTGCATACGTAATGTTATTCGCTGTGGTTCGGTTGATGACAGTGCTGTTGTAGACATTCGTCACTCTCGCCACATCTAAGCGAGTGTTCGTGATGTTCACCCGGTTCACGTATACACGGCTTACATGATAGCCCGGGATAAACACTTCTCCTGGAGCTAAGGGGAACCATCCGACCCCGGCGCCAAAAGAGAATGAGAAGTTGAGCCTTGGGCCGCCGCCAACCCACCCCACCAGCGCTGGGGCATATACCGGCCGCACAACGCTCGGTCCCGGAACCCACAGCCACGCGCCGCCCGCGAATGCCCAACGGCCGTAGTGGAAGGGAGCAAATCCCCAAGGTTCGTCCGCCACCCATGTCCAGCCCCACGGACCCACCCATGCCCAGTGGCCGAAGCGATATGGCGCCCATCCCGCCGCTAGGGCCCGTGGCCGCCAGCTCATGCCGTAACCCGCGACGTAGCTCCAGTCGCCATATTCATCTAGGTCTTCGTATCCCGTCATCTCGCGTGAAACATAGTTTGCGGAATCCGACTGATCTTCTTGCCGGTCGCGACCCAGTGCCCAAGTATCGAATCCATCTTCTGCGGGAATCTGGTTCAATTCATAGTTGAGCTGATCGCTCCCCGTGAATGTAGCGTACTGATTCGCCACAACCGTATAAGAAGAACCCCCGCCGGTGACTTCGCCGCGACCGCGCCATACGGTTACTTTGGTTCGATCGCCATCCGGATCCACATCGATTCGGTACTCACCCGGCTGTGCCACAACGAACGCCACATTGGGCGCATCGATCTCATAGGATTCGTCGTCGTCAACGTGACGCACCTTCACAATCAGCGATCCCTGTGCCAAACGAATCTGTGCTGCCCGGTCGCTCACCTCGAGCAATGTAATCCCCGTCGTCGGACCGAGCCGGAGCGCGGTCGATCCAATGTGCACTGCAGCTCTCGAATCTTCGTCCGTCCAAAGATTGTCGCCGGTCACCAACGGGCGATTTAAC
The DNA here is from genome assembly GCA_049684755.1 of Candidatus Sulfotelmatobacter sp. Taxonomy (GTDB): domain Bacteria; phylum Acidobacteriota; class Terriglobia; order Terriglobales; family Acidobacteriaceae; genus Sulfotelmatobacter. Next base: position 53,554 of record JBAVGI010000336.1, on the reverse strand, counting down.
ACGGCCGTAACCCAGTCATTCTCTCCGCCGGGTTGGAACGAGACTGCGCCCTCCATAAAATTCAAACGAGCGACTCGGCTCGGTGGATCGGGCGTATTCTCGTCTTGAGAGCTTTGATTTTGCCCATCCGGCGCCACTTGCGCATCCTGAGCATTCAATCCGACGGGCATCTGCAGCAGGAACGCCAAGCCCGCTACTGCGACCGCCCAGCTCCACCCCTGCCTATGTGTTTCCATAATTTGCTCCGTGCCGATAGGAAATTTCAAAGGCGAGAAAGACCTTCTCAACAATCCTATCCACACCTCTGTAAACACAACAGAGACGCTTTAGTTTTCATGGTTACTAAGGGTTTGGGGCAGCAATGGCCCAGAGGGACGAGAAATCTATTTTTCGCGAGCTCAGCGCGCCGCAAGCTTCGGAGAAATCTCATCCAAGGTGAGATTCAGTTCCAAAACGTTCACTCGCGGCTCGCCTAGAAATCCAAACTGTCGGGACTCGGTATGCTGTCGCACCGCTTCACGAACCACAGCTTCGCTCAAGCCGCGTTCTCTCGCGATGCGCGGCACCTGAAATTCGGCGGCCTTCGGTGAGATATGCGGATCAAGTCCGGAACCGGATGAGGTGAGTAAATCCATAGGAATTGGCGTACTGGGATTTTCCGCCTGCAAACGATCAGCGTCAGCCTGCACTCGCGCGATGAGAGCTTGATTAGTTGGTCCAAGATTCGAGGCACCAGAATTGCCTGCATCGTAGCCCGTTCCGGCGTTGGAGGGACGTGAGTGAAAATATCCTGGCGAGGAAAACGCTTGTCCGATCAATCGCGAACCCACCAACTTGTTATTTTTCATTATCAGTTCACCGTTCGCCTGCGTCGGAAACAGAACCTGTGCCAAGCCGGTAATCAGGAGAGGAAAGAACAAACCGAACAATACTGTGGTCACGAGCGTCATGAGCACAGCGGTGATGAGATTTTTCTTCATATTTCGCGCCTACGCCAGTCCCGCCCGCACAATCAGCAGGTCGATAATCTTGATTCCGATAAAAGGCACAATCACTCCGCCCAGCCCATACACCAGCAGATTTCTGCGCAACAGTACAGCCGCGCCCTGCGGAATGTATTTCACTCCACGTAATGCCAGCGGAATCAGCGCGACAATGATCAGCGCGTTAAAAATTACTGCCGATAATATTGCCGATTGTGGCGTCGCCAGATGCATCACATTGAGCGCCTGCAGCACCGGAAATGTCCCGGCAAACATGGCGGGAATGATGGCGAAATACTTCGCCACATCGTTCGAAATCGAAAACGTGGTCAGCGCACCGCGGGTCATCAGTAACTGTTTACCGATCTCAACGATCTCGATGAGCTTTGTGGGATTCGAATCCAGATCCACCATATTGCCGGCTTCTTTCGCGGCCTGAGTTCCGGTATTCATGGCGACACCCACATCGGCCTGCGCCAGTGCCGGAGCGTCATTTGTGCCATCGCCGGTCATGGCAACCAACTTTCCCTGCCCTTGTTCCTTTCGAATCAGATCGAGCTTGTCTTTCGGCGTAGCCTGCGCCAGAAAATCGTCCACTCCTGCTTCCGTAGCAATCGCCGCCGCCGTCAGAGGATTATCTCCCGTAATCATCACGGTCTTGATCCCCATCGCACGCAACTGATCGAAACGTTGCCTCATGCCGCCCTTCACGATGTCTTTCAGATGAATCACTCCTAACGCGCGGCCATTTTCCACCACCACCAGTGGCGTTCCTCCCGAACGCGAAATCGCTTCTACGGCTGCGCGGACTTCCGCCGGCAGTGCACTGCCCTGATCTTCTAAATATTTTGCGATGGCATCGGTCGCGCCTTTACGGACAGCGCGCCCATCCAGATTCACTCCCGACATGCGCGTCATCGCACTGAAGGGAATAAATTCCGCATCATGCGAACTCATCTCGCGTCCGCGCAATCCGTACTTCTCTTTCGCCAGTACTACGATCGATCGGCCCTCGGGAGTTTCATCAGCCAGCGACGAAAGCTGTGCCGAATCCGCCAGCATTGCCTCGCTCACTCCCGGCGCCGTCACAAATTCCGTAGCCTCGCGGTTGCCCAGCGTGATCGTTCCTGTCTTGTCGAGCAATAAAGTGTTTACATCGCCGGCAGCTTCCACGGCGCGTCCGGACATCGCCAGCACATTGTGCTGCACCAGGCGGTCCATCCCGGCGATGCCGATCGCTGAAAGTAATCCACCAATGGTTGTGGGAATCAGACAGACCAGCAAAGACACCAGGACAAACACAGTCTGTGGCGCGCCCGCATAAATCGCGAACGGCTGTAGTGTAACGACGGCGAGTAAAAACACGATCGTCAGCCCCGCCAGTAAAATGTTCAGCGCGATTTCGTTGGGAGTCTTCTGCCGCTCCGCGCCTTCTACCAGCGCGATCATGCGATCCAGAAAAGTCTCGCCAGGGTTAGAAGTGATCTTCACTTTCACCCAGTCGGAGAGCACGCGAGTTCCACCTGTAACCGCCGAACGGTCGCCCCCCGCTTCGCGAATCACCGGCGCCGATTCGCCAGTAATGGCGGACTCATCCACTGACGCCACGCCCTCGACAATCTCACCATCACCGGGGACGAACTCGCCCGCCTCTACCAGCACCATATCTCCTGAGCGCAACTTGGATCCAGGCACGGTTTCGGTTTTTCCGTCGGCAAGCAATCGATTCGCCATCGTCTCCGCCTTGGCGCGCCGCAGAGCATCGGCCTGCGCTTTGCCGCGGCCCTCCGCCATGGCCTCGGCAAAATTGGCAAACAATACCGTAAACCAGAGCCATAGCGTGATCTGCAGATTGAATCCGAAGCCTGGCTGTCCGCGCATTCGTTCCAGAATCAGCAACACGGTAGTTACAACGCTGCCCACTTCCACAACAAACATCACGGGGTTGCGCATCATGGTGACGGGATGCAATTTGATGATCGAATCCCACGCCGCGCGGCGCACGATCTTTACATCCCATAAGCTGCGTTTTGATTTCTTGCTCACCATATTTGCCTAAAAGGTTTTACCTGCCTGCATCATCAAGTGTTCGAGAATCGGCCCCAGACTTAGAGCCGGGAAAAATGTCAGCGCGCCTACGATCACCACCACTCCGATCAGCAATACGGTAAACAGAGGTCCTGTCACGGGAAACGTACCGAGGGTTGCCGGAGTCTGTTTCTTGTGGACAAGGTTGCCCGCGATCGCCAGCACCGGCAGAACCATCATGAATCGGCCCAGCAGCATGGCCATACCGAGCGCCGTGTTGTACCACGGAGTATTTCCGCTGAAGCCGCCGAATGCGGAACCGTTGTTCGCCACTGAGGAAGTGAAGGCATAGAGTATTTCACTGAATCCATGCGGTCCCGGATTCAAGATGGCCGAAGTACCGAAGCTGTAAAGAACCGAAATCGCTGTGAACACCAAAATCACCAGCGGAAAAATCAGAATCACCAGCATCGCCATCTTCACGTCGTAGGCTTCAATCTTCTTTCCCAAATACTCTGGGGTGCGCCCCACCATCAATCCAGCAATGAACACGGAAAGAATGACGAAGACCAGCATTCCATACATTCCGGCGCCCACTCCGCCGAAGATCACTTCACTCAGCATGAGGTTGATCAATGGAACCATTCCGCCCAGCGGTGTAAACGAATCATGCATCGAGTTCACCGCGCCGCAACTCGTATCGGTAGTCACGGTGGCGAAAAGCGCCGAGTTCGCCACGCCGAAGCGCACTTCTTTGCCTTCGAGATTACCGGTTGCATGCACGCTCGAAGATGCATCGTGTAAGCCGTGCTGCGCCGCAGCGGTTACTAAAGGATTTCCGCGCGCCTCGGCCCAATAGGCCGTCGTCACTCCGGCCAGGAACAGCAATGCCATCGCCGCCCACACTGCCCATCCGTGTCGCGCGGAACCAGTCATTTTTCCCAGCGTGTACGTAAGAGCTGAAGGAATCGCAAAAATGCAGAACATCTCAAGAAAGTTTGTAAACGGCGTCGGATTCTCAAAAGGATGCGCGCTGTTGGCGTTGAAGAAACCGCCCCCGTTCGTTCCGAGCTCTTTGATGATTTCCTGCGAAGCCGTTGGCCCTTGCGCTATCGCTTGCTGCGTAACCGTCTGCATCAGCGGTTTGCCGTCGGGCCCGTTTAGCGGTTTGCCATCCGAACCGAGTTGAGGCGTCTGGTAGGGATCGACCAGTTGTACCGTGTCATAAGGCTTCAGATTCTGCACTACTCCCTGCGATACCAGGACCAGTGCGCCCACGAGACAGAGCGGCGCAAGAATCCATAATGTCCCGCGAACCAGGTCCACCCAGAAATTTCCGATGGTCTTTTGCTCGCGCCGCGCGATGCCACGAATAAACGCAATCGCCAGCGCCATTCCTGCAGCTGCCGAAACCCAGTTGTGATACGCCAAACCAGCCATCTGTGTGAGATAGCTCATGGTGGTCTCAGGCGTGTAATTCTGCCAGTTGGTGTTCGTCGTGAAAGAAGCCGCGGTGTTGAAAGCCAGCGCCGGAGCGACTCCCGCCAGCCTCTGCGGATTTCCCGGCAGCCATAACTGCACGCGCTCCAGCACATAGAGAAGGATCATCGAAGCGCCACTGAACGAAATCAGCGCCAGCGCATATTCCTTCCATTCCATCTCCTGGCTTTCATCCACGCCTGTAAGCTTGTATAGAATTCGTTCGACTGGCCGCAGAACCGGATCCATCCATGTGCGCTCCCGGTCGAAAACGCGCGCAATGAAAGCGCCCAGCGGTTTCGTGACCAAGAACACCACCAGCAAAAAAAGAAAGATTTGCAGCCATCCATTTGCTGTCATTAGAATTTCTCCGGCCGCAGCATCGCGTATACGAGATACACGAGCAGCCCGGCACAAATGATCAGCATGATAATCGGTCCAGAATTCATATTCGCCTCAGCGCACGCGCTCACAGAAATGAACGTAAGCCAGCGAAATCCAAAAGAACAAAACCGTTACTGTAAGAAAGATTGCATCCTGCATGACGGATTCCTCCAGCCATTCTCACGAATTAAAATTCGCGGACGCGGCCTGTTCAAACTGTTCGCCAGGATTTCCGCGCACGCTTCTCAGCTAAAACTTGACCATGATATCGATGTCGAAAAATTGCTCATCCCGCCGCAGATCCGGAAACCATACCGTGCTGCCTTGCGCGCCGCAGGCACTCTGCGCGGCGAGAAGGCTTTCCTGCATGGACGAATTTCCATCGGTGCAAGCAAAATATTGAGGATATCCATTGTTGGTGTATGGCACACCGCCCGGACCCGGTGGCGTTACGCCGCCACGGCCAGACCAATACGGAACACTGGCGTGACGATAGTCGTATTCCCAACGGAACGTGATGTACTGGCTAGGCATATAGTCAAACGTAATCGATGAGTCCCACGCCTTGAATGGGTCCGACGGATTTCCAGTGAAGTAGGGGGCACTAATCGACGCCGACGCCGCCGTCTCTCCGTTGATAGGAGGGACCAAAACCAGATAGCGTCCGGGATTGTTGATCTGGCCGCCGCCAAGCGTTAATGCATACCGGTCTTTCTTGAACCACATACGGTTGTAGAGCATGTAACCGACGAAGCTCTGTTTAGGATTGATTCCCGCCTTAAAGTTGTCACCGCCTATCGACTTTGGATCCTTCGTGTCTCCGTGACAGCCGACGCCTTGCAGGTATACCCCCGCTGAAGTGGTCGTACTGGGGCCAAACTCACAACCCATGTCACCGGTGAAAGTAAATGCCATCTTGTCGAGACTCTGTCCCGGCCTGTCGAAATATTTGATCTCGATGCTGTCATCGGTGTGAATGCGGCCGCGGTTCGGTATGTAGAGATCATCGTGGCCGAGCCCATAATTGTTCGAAACAATGTTCACCCACGGTCTCGGAGTCCACTTGATTTGTCCGCCAATGCCTTTGCGCGAGTTGGCTGAACCGTAGGATTGCCATCCGTTGATAAACCAAGGCTCGATCTTCAAATGAGGGTTGGGAAAGATCTGAACTCTCAATCCATTGAAAAACCACGGCGTGTTGGAAGAAACATAAGAAGGTTGATAGGCCCAGTTGTCGAAGTTGTAGTAGCTGAACAGGCCAATGTACGACATGAAAATACCCGCGTCGATGTTGATTCCGTCCAACACGTTAATGTGATAGCCGCCATATGCCTCCGCAAGGTACCGATAGGCAGTGTCGAGATCCCACTGGCCCTTCGCCGGACTGGGATCGTTCCGCGGGGTCGTTTCCGAATACATGCCGAACTGGGTCATCAAGCGCGCGCGCACGTTGTCGAAATGGAAGTCGCCGCCGACGCCGAGTTGTTCCAGCTGAATTTCGTTCGAGCGAAATATTTCGCTCGATCCGCCAATCGAATTATCCACAGGTTTGTTGAAGTCGTAAGTATAAGTAACATCGGCCCGGATTTCCGGAGTGAAGAATTTAGAATCGAACGCTGCATCCTTGGTGCGAGGGTTGCCATTCAGCCAGGTCCAATCCCAATCCGAGAACGGAGCGATCTTCAGAGTTTTTGTTGGCTCGGAGTTGGGCGGGCTGGCCACCGCAACCTGGGCTGGCTGCTCAGTTGCCGCACCCGATGGCGCGATTGATATGGCGGGTGGCTTCGCAGCCAGGCCTCCACCAGGCGCGCCCGCCTTGGCTGGTGCGGCCGGCGCCGCTGCGACGTGCTCACCGCCGGATTCAGCGCTCTTGTTGTGCTCAACCTCGAGTCGCAAATGCTCTACCTCTTCGCGAAGCGCTTTCAACTCATCCCGCATTTCCTGTTGTTCTGTTCGCTCGTCCGAACTAGAGGGTGCGTTCCCAGCGGACCCCGCTGTGCTTTGCGCGGACTGAGCGACCGCGGAATTTCCCAGAAATAATACAAGCATCGAGAGCAGTGAGACCTGAATCGTGCTCGCCCTTCTCATGATTTTGGTTCTCCAATAATTCCACGCGATTGCCACGATGATTGCTTCCCACTTCCGTCAAACGCGCTCCATCGGAGGCGAGGCTCAAGCCGTGCCGGCCCTCTTCTCTCGACCGAGTGTCTCGTGCGACTCGCGCAACCCGGTAGTCGGACCAGCAAGCTCCGTCGCGCAGTAGCGCAGCCAAAACCCAGAGCATAAATACCGTTGCGCCAAAACCGATGGATGCAATTACCGAGGCTGTTCCCATCGCCTGGCCCCCAGCAACCGAGCACGCAACACGCAAACATGTCAGTGGACCATTTCGCGCGTAAAGGTCGCTTAAAGAATTTCTAAGGAATTCGTAAAGACAGGAACTGTAGACACGCTTCGACAGTGCCCCGATTGGGCAAAATGAAGACGAGATTCGTTCAGCAGCCCCATTCCGCCTCGCCGGGCTGCGCAAAGTACTCACGCTTTGCACTATCCCTTGTCATCGATTCCAGTTCGAGCAAAGCCAGCCGTGCGGCTGAGACTAAGCGGCTCTTCTCTTGTTGCGGAACTTCCCTCCACGAACCCCGCCCTTCACTGCTTTTTCCCGATATTTCCGGCATCAGCGCCTGATGATAGTGATGGAAAAGCTCCGCCAACCGCTCCGGTGCAACTTCATTAATCCACATAATCGTGATCCCTCGTGTTTTGTACCGTTTTTTGAGGACTGTTTTTCCAGGCCACGACTATTGGATACGGATATGCACAAAGTTCGAATAAAGGGTGCATAAAATGTTCGTAAAGGATTCGACGAAGGGACTCTAGCGAGAATCATTCAAGGAAGGCGAGCTACGAACCCGCTTCGAAGCGGTATCCTACCCAAGGCTCGGTGAGCAGATATTTCGGCGATGAAGCGTCGCTCTCGATCTTCTTGCGTAACTGTCCTACGAAAACCCGCAGGTACTCTGGTTGTTCCGTACTATTAGGGCCCCAGATGGCGGCCAGCAGCGTTCGATGCGTCACCACTTTGCCGGGGCGCCGCGCCAGAAAAATCAGCAAATCGAACTCTTTCGGCGTGAGATGAATCTCTTCTCCTCGAACCTTGACCGATCGCGCGTCCAGGTCAATAGAAAAATCTCCCACAAGAATCGTGCTGGATGGTTCCTCGGCAATCGGGCTTCGCCGCAACTGCGCTCGAATCCGCGCCAGCAATTCGTTCATGCTAAAAGGCTTCGTGACGTAATCATCAGCACCAGCATCCAGGGCTTCCACTTTAGAACGATCTTGTCCGCGCACCGAGAGTACGATGATCGGTACTTGTGACACTTGTCGCAGTTGCCGGCACAGGCCCACGCCATCCAGATTCGGCATGGCCAGGTCGGTCACCACCACGTGCGGCATCCAGTTCTTCATCAACTCCAGCGCCATCTCGCCGTCATTGGCAACGCGGACGTCGTATCCCTGAGCCGAAAGCGTGGTTCGCAGCACACGCGTAATCTGCGGCTCGTCATCCACCACCAGGATTCGGCGATGCTCATTATTCGTCTCGCTCATCGCATTTCCTGAGTCACGATATGCACATCCACCGCGGGCGTGTCACGCAAAAACTTATGAATTGCGGAAAGGTAAAAATATCTTTTCCATCCCTTCGTAGCCGAGCGTCCGAAAACGACTTGCGTGATGTGATTCTCGCGCACGAATTCCGCCACTTTTTCCGCGACCACTTTGCCTTCAGCCTTCACCACTTTCGCGCCCACACTCTCGGCGAAGCGAACGTTGTCGGCCAGAGTTCTCTGGTTCTCGTCGCTCTCGTCCGTTCCAGTGTCCACATAAAACACGAACAGATCGCCATCCAGCGCCTGCGCCATGCGTGCTCCGCGCGCAATCAGATACTGCGCCGCTGGATTCGAGCTGATACAAACCGCGATGCGCTCGCGCACCTGCAGCAGTTGACCATCTTCGGTCTTCAATTCCGCAAGCGTGCGATCGACCGCCTGCGTTACCTGCCGTAGCGCCAACTCCCGCAATGCAACCAGGTTTTGGTTCCGGAAAAAATTTGCCAGCGCGCGTTCTACGCGCTCCAGCGGATAGATATCTCCACGCTTCATTCGGGTCTGCAGCGCTTGCGGCGTCAAGTCCGCCATCACAATCTCGCCCGCCCGCCGGATCACCCAATCCGGTACCGTCTCCCGCACTTGCACACCAGTCAGAGCCCGAATCGTCGGCGCGAGGCTCTCGATGTGCTGCACGTTCAGAGTGGAAAGAACATCGATTCCCGCGTCCAACAACTCGAAAACGTCTTCGTAACGCTTGGCGTGCTTGCTGCCTTCAATGTTGGTGTGCGCCAGTTCGTCCACCAACACCACGTGTGGCTTGCGCGCCAGAATCGCGTCGACATCCATCTCTTCGAAGATGGTCGATTTATATTCCAGCCTCTTGCGGGGAACCGTCTCCAACCGCGAGGAAAGCTCTACGATAGGTTTCCTGCCGTGTGTTTCTACGACTCCAATCACCACTTCCTCGCCCCGGCTGGCGCGCCGAACGCCCTCGCTCAGCATGGCGTACGTTTTTCCCACGCCGGGCGCGTAGCCGAGGAACAGCTTGAACACGGCAGGCCTCTGCGCCGTATCACATTCCTTCAGCCATTCTTCAGGACTCTTAGGCATCGCCGTTATTGTCCACGCCGGAGGAGAAATTGTCGAATGCGAGAAAGTCCTCCGCCAGAAAAGCGCCAGGCAAGACTAGAAGAACAAGACTAGAAATTTTCCTTGTGCCCCTGTGTCTATCTGGTGAACTGCCGTCTTCAGTTACAATCGTGCCCGTGAAAGCGCACTGGCCACAACACCTTCTCCGTTACATTGCTTGCCTCGTGGCTGCTGAATTCGTCGCGCAGGTCTATCGGCACATTGTCCATGTAAATCCCACCACTGTGGCGCTAACACTTCTCCTCATGGTGCTCTGGGTAGCCGCGTACTGGGGATTTCGCTTCTCCGTTTTTCTCGCCGTACTCAGCACACTCGCCTTTAATTATTATTTTCTTCCTCCCGTCGGAACTTTCACCGTCGCCGATCCCCAGAACTGGGTTGCTCTATTCGCCTTTCTCGTGACCGCCGCAATCGCCAGCCAGCTTGCAGATCGCGCGCGCCGGCAAGCTGCCGACGCCATTCAGCGCCGCCGCGACGTGGAGCGCCTTTATGCCTTCAGCCAGCGGCTGCTCGCCACCGATAACGTCGCTGAATTATTGAACGCGATTCCCGCCTATGTATGTGACGGATTTGGCGCAAAGGCTGCCGCAATCTATCTGCTTGCTTCGCAACAGGTCTACCGCACCGACCCCAAAGCAACCTGGTTTCCGCTGCACGATCTTCAAATGGTAAGTTCGCGCGGCGAGCCGGTAATCGATTCGCAGCACGGAATCTCACTCACCCCCCTGCATTTGGGAACGCGCACCACCGGTGCCGTCGGCATCGCGGGACCTTCACTTTCGCGCGCCACTCTCGAGGCCCTGGGCAGCATGATCGGTATCGCCATCGAGCGCGCCGGAGCGATGGAAAAGCTTTCACAGACCGAAGCGGCGCATCAGAGTGAAAACTTGCGCGCTGTGTTGCTCGATTCAGTCACTCACGAACTGCGCACTCCGCTCACCGGCATCAAGGCAGCAGTCACGGGATTGCTCTCTGATTACAATCTCGACGAGGCACAGCGAAAGGAACTGCTGACGGTCATCAATGAGGAAACCGACCGCCTGGACCGCCTGGTGGGGGAAGCCACGGAAATGGCGCAACTCGATGCGCACAAGGTCGAACTGCACATCGCTGCGGTAGATATCGCGACGGTGATCGAGTCGGCCGTCGAGGAATCCCGAACAGTTCTCGGCCAACATCCTACCGACGTGCGCATCCCTGCGTCTCTGCCCAAGGTCCGCGTGGATTCAGACCGGATCGCTGAAGTACTCAAGCAGCTACTGGAAAATGCTGCCAAGTATTCTCCCTCCGCCTCGCCCATTACGATTACGGCCGAGCGCAAAGGAGATCGCATCGTCACCAGTGTCACCGATCATGGACACGGAATTGATGATTTCGAGCAGTCGCTGGTCTTCGACAAATTTTACCGTGGGCGCGATCAGCGCTATTCCGTGCAAGGCACGGGCATGGGATTGGCCATCGCCAAAGCCATCGTCGAAGCCCACAACGGCTCCGTCAGCGTCACCAGCCAACTGGGCCGCGGCTCTGTCTTCTCCTTCGAACTCCCGATTGCTTAAATCAAACTCAGTTCTTCAGCTTCGGCCTCTCACACGTATCCACAATCTTCGTCGGATCGATGGCGTCCTTATCCATCTGCTCTTCCAGAATTTTCCCATCTTTCCCGATCAGGAAATTCACTCGGCGAGCCGCCTTGTACTTGCTCACGTAGATGCCATATTCGCGCGTCACATCCCCACCCCAATCACTTAGCAGCGGAAAAGTAACTCCAATTTGGTCGGCGAAGGCTTTATCGGCGAAGGCACTATCCATGCTCACACCCAGAACCTGGGTGTCCGTAGCTTCCAGCCTTTTTTGATCCTGCTGGAGAGCTTTCATTTGCGCGGTTCAACCACCGGTAAACGCAAAAATAAAGAATGCCAATACTACATTCTTCTTCCCGCGATACTGGCTCAAGGAAACCGATTTGAGGTCGTTCCCGTCAAAGTAATTCAGCTTGAAATCCGGCGCCATGTCCCCTACCTTGGGCATGCTGGCAGAGGCAGGTTCCTGCTGCGTGGCTTGCCCCACTGCCGGAGCTACCGTCGCGACAGCCAGGACAACCGCAACCACTGACGTCAGCCATACACTCTTTCGTTTTCCCTTCATCAACATTCCTCCTAGCGGAATCGTAACTCAATACTGGAAAGACATTGTAAATTGAGGATCGCAGCCTGAGCAGGATGCTAACCAGTACTCCAGCCTCGCACCTTTTCACATTGCCGAATCGATCCCTAAACCAGTAAATTCACTCTCAGACAAGTCGACGCCGCCATGAGCCTTGCCACGCTGAACGATGTTTTCTTCACCGCCGTCGAACGCAATCTCGACCGCGCCATGCTGCACCGTAAAGAGGGAAAGTGGCTGCCTATCTCGTCTTCGGAACTACGCGGCAATGTTGCCGGAACCGTCCGTGGATTGCAGGAGTGGGGCATTCACCAAGGCGACCGCATTGCGATTCTCAGCGAGAATCGTCCCGAGTGGTCCATTGCCGACTTCGCCATTCTCCTGCTGGGCGCGGTCACCGTACCTGTATATGCCACACTGACGCCGGAGCAAACAGCCTTCACTCTGCGCGACTCTGGCGCAACGGTGGTGTTCGTTTCCACAGAGCATCAACTGCGCAAAATCCAGACAATTCTTTCCCAAACTCAGGTCGAGAAAATCGTTGTCATGGATCGTCTCCAGATCCCCGGCGAGCTGGCCGCGAACTGTGTGCTCATGGATCGATTCATGAACCAAGGGCTTTTAACCCTCGACTCGAAAACCGAAGCCTCCGCTCGGTCCACACAGCCCGACGATCTCGCCACCATCATTTACACCTCGGGCACAACGGGAATCTCTAAAGGTGCAATGCTGACCCATGGCAACATGGCTTCCAACATCAACTACTCGTTGCTCGGCTTCGACGTTCATCCGGGACTGACCAGCATTTCATTTCTTCCACTGTCGCATGTCACCGCTCGTCACGTGGATCTCGCGTTTCTGTATCACGGTGTGACTCTTGCGTATTGCCCCTTCATTGAGAATCTTTCCGAAACTTTGTTGGAAGTCCGTCCGACGCTTTGCGTTTCCGTTCCCAGGGTCTACGAGAAAATTTATGCCAAGACGGAGATGACTGCCCGTGGCTTTCCCAAGCGCTCGATCTACAACTGGGCCCTTTCTGTGGGCCGCGCGCACAAATCCGAAATTCTCGCAGGTGAAACTCCAACCTCTGCGAGTTGGACGCTTGCCAACAAATTGGTATTCTCCAAAATCCGCGCGGGCATGGGAGGGAACGTGGAAACTTTCATCTCCGGCGGCGCACCCCTGGGCCGCGAACTCGCCGAATGGTACGCCTGCGTGGGCATCCGCATTCACGAAGGCTACGGATTGACCGAAACTTCTCCCGTAATCGCAGTCAACACCCCCATCAACCATCGCATCGGCACAGTTGGGAAGATACTGCCCAACCTGGAAGTACGCATCGCCGCGGACGGCGAAATTCTGGTGCGTGGTCCTTCTGTTTTCGGAGGATATTGGAACCGCCCTGAAGAGACGCGGAATGCGTTTCAGGATGGCTGGTTCAAGACTGGCGACATCGGCCACGTCGATGCCGATGGATACCTCTCTGTCACCGACCGCAAGAAAGAACTCATCAAGACTTCCGGTGGAAAATTCATAGCGCCGCAACCGATTGAGAATTCCCTGAAACTCCATCCTTTGGTGGGAACCGCGGCCATCATTGGCGACAAACGCAAATTCGCTTTTGTTATTATTTCGCCCAACTTCGCGCTACTCGAAACTTGGGCTCGCGAAAACAATATCGCTTTCTCCTCGCGGGCTGAACTTATCGCCAATCCAAAGGTTCAGTCGCTTTACGAAGGGATCGCGGAAGAAGTGAATAAGAATCTCGCGCGTTTCGAAAAGCTGAAACGGGTTCTCCTCGTACCTGAAGAATTCACGGCCGAGAACGGCGCTCTTACTCCTACGATGAAGCTGCGGCGGCGAGTGATCGAGGAACGCTATCGACGGCAGATCGATGATCTCTACGTTCATGCGGAAGTTGCAAACGTTAAATAGCTTTGTCATTCCGAAGCGGCTTCAGCCGCTGCGGAACCTGCTTTCCTTTGCGCTGCCGGCTCTCGCGCAGCTCGACATTTATCCAACTCGGACTACAATGAACAATCATGACTGATTCCCTTCATATCGCCGACCGTTCTTTCCGTTCCCGGCTAATCGTAGGCACGGGAAAATATAAATCCTTTCAGGAAACGGCTCGAGCCCTCGAAGCCAGCGGAGCCGACATGGTGACCGTCGCCGTCCGCCGCGTCAACCTCGACCGGAGTAAAGAATCGCTGCTCGACTACATCGATCCCAAAAAGTATTTCCTGCTGCCGAACACCGCCGGCTGCTACACCGCCGATGAAGCCATCCGCGCGGCTCGCCTTGGTCGTGAAGTCGGACTCTCCGACTGGGTGAAGCTCGAGGTGATCGGCGATCAAGCGACCCTTTATCCCGATGTTCAAGCCACGCTCGAAGCTACGCGGGTTCTGGTCAGCGAAGGCTTCACGGTACTGCCCTACACCTCTGACGATATTGTGTTCGCCAAGCGTTTGATCGACGCAGGCGCTGCGGCCGTGATGCCGCTGGGCGCTCCCATCGGCAGCGGGATGGGCATTCAGAACCAGGCGCACATCCGCATCCTGCGCGAGATGATCACTGCGGTTCCGCTAATCGTGGATGCTGGCGTAGGTACAGCATCCGACGCCGCAATCGCCATGGAACTCGGCGCCGATGCTGTCCTCATGAACACTGGCATTGCCAACGCGCAAGATCCTGTGCTGATGGCCGAAGCCATGCGTCACGGAGTATTGGCCGGACGCCAGGCCTATCTGGCAGGTCGAATGCCGAAGAAACTGTACGCCACGGCAAGTTCTCCGCTCGAAGGCGTTGTGCGCTCGTAGCCCTGGCCTCAACCGGAAACACCTGCAAATAGAAAAGGGCGGCCGCAGCCGCCCTTCTTCCAACAATTTCACTCAGAGCATCTTCGCGTTATCCACGTGAATGTTGTCGCCTTTCACTTCTCCGCTTACGGCAACGTGATGTCCCACATGGGCCTGCAGGGCGTCCGGATTATCCACTATCAAAACCTTCTGATCTTTGTCCGTAACGATTACCATCTTCGCCCCCTTTGCCAGACATTTCTTGGTGCAGGCCTCAGCCTTATCGTTGGCGCCCTTGGCGCCGCACTGGTCGTCGCTTACCCACCCATTGACGGTGGTGCTCTTCCCCATGCTGTCAAACGCCATCGCCGTCAGAGCAAACACGAAACAAATCGCAAGACATAGCACTAACACTTTCCTCATGGCCGGTTTTCTCCTTATTTGATCGCGGACCGAAGCCGCTAGGTATGGCAATAACTCTAATCGCCGTCCGGCAACCACTCACCAGTCCGCCGGTCATCGATTGCCTGCACTATACCACGCTAGGGCGCACAAATTGTCAGGAGCACGGGCGCTTATCTGCGCCGCTCGATTAAGAACCGCATACCGTCCATCCGCTCCGTCTAGCACTACGAAGCGCTTGAACAACCTCTAGCATGACAGGGCTCGCCGCTTCGGAAAAACGAACTGCGTGTCTGGCTGAAGCCTTCGAACTACTGTCCGACCTGCAGAATGCATTCCTCGAGCACATCCGTGGCAATGTCCGCCTCTTCTTTCGTGACCACGAGCGGCGGACATATCCGGACCGTGCTCGGACCACAGCCCAGGAAGAGCACGCCATGTTCGAATGCCTTTTCCACAATCAAGTCACGCTCCGCGGCGCCGTACTCCTTCGTAGTCTTGTCCTTCACAATGTCGACGCCAATCATCAGCCCGCGGCCGCGCACATCGCCGACCAACTTCAGCTTCGAAGGCCAGCCGGACATGCGCTTCATCATATGTGCGCCCACCTCGGCTGAGTGATCGAGCAGCTTCTCGTTTTCAATCACGTCAAGTGTGGCCAGGGCAGCGGCCACGCATACAGGATTGCCGCCGAAAGTCGAAGCGTGAGAACCCGGCACCCAGTCCATGATTTCAGCCCGCGTCAGTGTGATGCCCAGCGGCATGCCGGATGCGATGCCTTTTGCAATGCAGATCATATCCGGCTCGACGCCGGTGTGTTGCACCGCCCACCATTTTCCTGTGCGTCCCACACCACTCTGCACTTCATCCAGTACCAGAAGGATTCCGTGGCGATCGCAGATGCGACGCAACTCCTGCACAAAAATTGTCGGAGCGACCACGTACCCGCCCTCGCCTTGCACCGGTTCGACAAAGATCGCTGCCACTTCTTCGGGAGGCAGTGTGGTCTTAAACAGCTTCTCTTCGATAAAACGTGCGCAGCTGAGCGCGAAAGCGTCAGGATCCTGCGCGGCATCTTTGCGTCCGCGATACAGGTCGGGATATTGCACGTGAGTCACACCCGGAACAAGTGGCGCAAAGCGCCGCCGTTGCTGTGGTTTCGATGCGGTCAGAGATAGCGCTCCCATGGTGCGCCCATGAAACGCCCCGAAGAATGCAATGATGTTCTGCCGCTTGGTGTGATACCTCGCCAACTTAAGAGCGCATTCAATCGCTTCCGCGCCCGAGTTGCCGTAGTAGATCTTGTGCGGACCGGGCATCGGCGCAATCTTCGACAAACGCTGGGCGAGCTCGACCATGTTCTCGTAATAAAAATCGGTACCCGACATGTGGATCAGCTCACCCGCCTGTTTCTGCATCGCGGCAACCACATGCGGATGGCAGTGGCCGGTGGAAGTCACAGCGATGCCCGCGGAGAAATCATAAAACTCATTGCCATCGACATCCGTAATCACGATGCCGCGGCCGCTCTTGGCGACTAGCGGGTACGAACGTGTATACGAAGGCGAAATATATTTTTCATCATTGGCAAGCACGCGCTTGGCGTTCGGCCCCGGCAGCGCCGTCTTGATCTTTGGTCCAGTAGCTGCGTTCGTTACAGTCATGGTGTTGCTAGTCATGGAATCCTCCGTCAGCAGTTGTCGGTAGTCAGCTGCTCGTTATAGGGAAATGCAACCTCGGAATGCGCGGACCCTGGTTCAGGTATGCGCAAGCAGGGGCGAGTCAGGCAGGAAGATTACTAATCACTACCGAAGAGACTGGGACGAAGACGGGAAGGCAAATTCGCGCGATAGCGTCGCGGACACACCAGGCTGTGCAGCCAGCACTCGGGCAGATGCGAATTGGGATTGTTGCGCAGCATCGCTAACAGTCAACATCACTACGTCATTATAGCTGGAAGCCCCACGCGACGTAACCCCCAATTTATCGATGATTGCGGGCCTTTTGCGTGCTCACGAAGTTTCGAATCCTCCCGTGCCGGCAGTCGTCTGATATCTTTTAGTTTTCCATTTTTTCACATGCCCAAAGTACACAGCCCCAGCCGGTTTGCGGTGATTCTTGCCTTCGGGCTGGTGTATCTGTTGTGGGGCTCGACGTATCTGGCGATCGATATTGCTGTGCAAAGAATCCCTCCGGCGTTGATGTGTGCCGTGCGTTTTTCGATTGCAGGCGTGGTCATGCTGGCGGTATGCGCCCTAACCGGACGCCGGATCTTGTATTCCGCCCGGCAAATTGCTCTGGCGGCGGTGGTGGGGATACTGCTGCTGATGGGTGGGAATTTAACGCTCGCATGGGCGGAACTATCCGTCCCTTCGGGTTTAGCGGCGCTAATCATCGCCATCACGCCGCTGTGGTTTCTGGTGCTGGATTCGTTGCTGCTGGGCCACCATCGCATTTCGTGGCGAGGCAAAGCAGGGCTCGCCCTCGGGATCGCAGGACTATTCATTTTGTTCTGGCCGGAATTGCATTCCACCTCGTCTCTGGGACGCCGCGAACTGCTCTCCTGCGTGGCACTTCTCGGTGGGTCTTTTTCCTGGGCGTTGGGATCGGTGCTGTCGAAGCTCTGGCAGTCTGGCATGGACGGATTCAGCGCCACAGGATGGCAAATGACAGCGGCTGGGGCCGGGAGCTTATTGCTGGCTTCGGTGGTGGGAGATTTTTCCCACGCCGAGTGGACGGTTCGCGGCGTGGGCGCGGTAACATATCTTGTGGTGTGCGGTTCGTGGATCGGCTACACCGCTTACATCTACCTGCTGGAGCATGTGCCAACTTCGAAAGTTTCGACTTATGCGTACGTGAATCCAGTGATCGCAGTTTTCCTGGGGTGGCTGATTCTGCATGAACGCGTAGACCGCTTCATCGTAGCGGGGAGTGTAATCGTGGTTTTGTCCGTCATTCTGGTTACCAGCGCGAAAGTGAAGGAGAGTACCATCGCACAGACACTGCCAACGGTCGAGGCGACGGGCGACTAGCGGCCCTCGGCCTCAAGACTTAACTGTTTCAAGCCAAGAAAAATTTCTGTCTATTTCGCGGCCTCCTCGTCGTTCTGTTCTTCGCTTACTAAATCTACGCTGTGCCCGCGGATCGCGAAGGTCTGCTTGGGAAATCCCGCTGGTTCGAAGGTAATGCGTGTGGGAGCGCGTTGCCAGCCCGGTATGGGACAGGCGTCCGGCGCAGAATCTTTCGTTTCTATGTGGACGCTCACTCCGTCGAGAAGTTTCTTCAGCACAGCTTTGCGGCGGCTGATTTGAGCGACTACGGCATAAACCTTTTTGTCATCGTCGGAGACGCCGCAGTAAGCCGCGTAATCACGGTACCAGCTGGCTTCAGAATAGAATGCGTCGAACTCGGGAAGATTGATAGGCGAAACGTGGCCAGTGAGGCGGTCAACCAGCAGCCATCCGCCGCGTTGCCATTGCCAGTGCGGGGAAACGGTGGACTCCTGCGGGAGGCTATCGTTCACCCGGAAGGCGCGTCTAATGACGAACAGACGCTCCGTTACATCGTGCGGGGTTCCGACAGTAAACTCCTTCACGCGGGCGTCAATCAATAGCGAACGGACCTTGAGAGCAACCGGCTTCTCGTCCGCTGCCCCGGTGCCAGGGAACCATTGAACCGTGCTCCATTTCCCAAGTGTAACCACGTGAGGCTTGGTGGCAGCGAGGGCAAAGTTCGTCAAGCTGAAGATTAAAATCGGCAGTGCCATCTGCTCTCGCAGTCGAGAAAACCGCATCATGACCCGAGATTAAGCATCAAACAATCAAGAGACAAGCAAGAAGTAGCAGATTCTGAAGATGAGTTCCGAAGTGGGATGAAGTCACGCAGTAACCAGCGATTGCCTTGCAGAGCCCTTGCATAAACACCGACTTCGACATTGCGGTAAACTTACCGTTTGTAGATACTCAGTCTTATGAGTTTTCCGCGCGATCCTCGTCTGGCCTTGAGCAGCAATCTGGGGAAAACTTCCACCCGCGAACTGACTTCCGACTCAAGCGTTACCGACAACTGGACTCGACGACATACTTCGCGGATTCTCGTAGTGGACGATAACCCGGGAATCGCCGCGCTGATGAGCCAGCTACTTACGATGCGGGGCTACGAGGTAGTGACGGCGCCCGACGCGCAGCAGGCCGAAGTAGAAGTCCGGCGGCAAGCGCCCGATCTGATCCTCTCGGATGTGAGAATGCCAGGGAAGTCGGGATACGAGCTCTGCCGCGATCTTAAGGAAAATCCTGCCACGCGGCTGATTCCGTTTGTATTGATCACCGGCCTGAGCGACAGCGCTGATAAGTTGCGCGGAATTGAAGCCGGCGCGGACGACTTCCTGAATAAGCCGGTCTTGGCCGAAGAGTTGACGGCACGGGTGAAGTCGTTGCTGCGGGTGAAAGAATTCACCGACGAACTCGAGACGGCGGATTCGGTCCTATGCACTTTGGGACTGATCGTGGAGGGCCGTGATCCCTATACCGAAGGCCACTGCGAACGCCTGGCGTCGGCTGCCTCGGATTTAGGGAGGCATTTGGGACTGGATGAGGATTCCATCATCGCTTTGCGGCGTGGCGGATATCTTCACGATTTGGGCAAGATCGCTGTCCCCGACGAAATCTTGAAAAAAGGCAGCGATCTCACGCCGGAAGAATGGAAGATCATGAAGTTACATCCGGTAACGGGAGAAAACATCTGCCGGCCTCTGAAATCGCTACGGTTAGTGCTGCCGATCATCCGATATCATCATGAGCATCCAGATGGGTCAGGCTATCCGGATGGATTACGGGCGGGTGAAATCCCGCTACTGCCGCGAATTTTGCAGGTGGTGGACGTCTACGACGCTCTGCGCACCGCCCGGCCCTACAAGCCCGCGATTGGCCATGAGCAATCCGCGCAGACGATGCGCGAGAAGGCGCGCCAGGGTTTGCTGGATGGCGATCTGGTAAACGAATTTTTCAGCATGTTGGTTGAGCAGCGGAACGTAGCGTAAACACTGGCCAGGCAGCTTCCACTTCAGTTTCTTTTGGGCTAGCTAAGGCTGCGTTAAGAAAAGCAACAGATTAGTGGAAAGGGACATCTTAAGCATTCCGGTGCAGCCGGACTTATATGATCCCATTCGACGAAATGACCTACAGCATCGTTATTCCGGCTTATAACGAAGGCCAGCGCCTGGGCGAAACCCTGGAGAAGGTGCTGACGTACGTCCGGCAGCAGGGGTGGGATGCGGAAGTGATCGTGGTAAACGACGGTTCGCGTGACAACACGGCGCAAGTTGTGCAGACGTTTGCGCAGAACAATCCGATCGTGCGCCTCCTCGAAAATCCCGGCAACCGAGGTAAAGGCTACAGCGTCCGCAATGGCATTCTGAATTCGCGCGGCGATATCGTGGTGTTCAGTGACGCGGATTTGTCTTCGCCCATCGAAGAAATGCCGAATCTGCTGCAAGCTTTGGCAGCAGGAGCGGATATCGCCATCGGCTCGCGCTGGCTGCGCTCCGAATTGCAGACGCAGCGGCAGTCGCTGCATCGCCAACTTTTTGGTAGAGTGTTCAACGGCTTGAACCGTATTATCCTGGGGTTGCAATTTAAAGACACGCAGTGCGGCTTTAAAGCTTTTACTCGGCGCGCTGCGCAGACCATATTGCCGTTGCAGCGTATTGAGCGCTGGGGCTTCGATCCAGAAATTCTCTTTCTCGCACGAAAATTCGGCTTCCGCGTAAAAGAGGTCCCCGTGCGCTGGGGACACGTGGGCGGCACGAGAATCAATCCTCTGATGGATGGCGCGCGGATGTTTGAGGAAATGCTGCGTATCCGTTGGTATGACATGACTGGGAAGTATGACGGTCGTACACCAGCGACAGCTCCGCAACCGGTGAAAACTCTGCCCGGAGGACCCACCCCCAGAGTTTAAGGCAACGCTTTAGTTCGAAACTTTCAAGCTGATCTTTTTTCCTCCTGCGAAGTCATTACCGCTTCGACCACCCTGCTCCCCATCTCGGACGTTGTAACAGAACCCTGTCCCACCCGTATTAGATCTGCTGTGCGATAGCCCTGCTGCAAAACCGCACTGACCGCGTTCTCGACGCAGGCCGCTTCGCGTTCCAGTTGAAAAGAATGCCGCAGCAGCAACGCAGTGGTAAGAATTGCGCCCAGCGGATTCGCGATTCCTTTCCCCGCAATGTCTGGCGCGGAGCCGTGGACCGGTTCGTACAGGCCCACCGGACCGCCAATGCTGGCCGAGGCCAAAAGCCCCAGCGAACCCACTACGCCGCCAGCCTGATCCGAAAGAATGTCGCCAAACATATTTTCGGTGAGCACCACGTCGAAATCTTTGGGACGCTGCACCAGCGACATGGCCGCAGAATCTACATACATGTGAGCAAGCTGCACTTCCGGATAGTCTTTTGCGCAGCGGATGACGACTTCGCGCCACAGGCGGGAACATTCGAGTACGTTGGCTTTGTCGACTGACAAAACTTTGCGCCGGCGCTTCATCGCTAGATCAAAAGCAACCCGCGCGATGCGCTCGATCGACGCCTCGTCGTAAGTCATCGTGTTCGTCGCTACGCGGGATCCGGGCGCGCCCGCGATCGAACGCGGCTCTCCGAAATAAAGTCCTCCCAGTAATTCGCGCACAATCATCAAGTCAGTCCCACGGACGAGATCCGCGCGCAGCGGAGAGGAATCTTCCAGCGCGGGAAAACAAATTGCAGGCCGCAAGTTAGCGAACGCGTCGAGTTCACGCCGCAGCCGCAACAGTCCAGCTTCGGGACGAAGGTGATTGGGGTAATGATCGTACGCCGGATTTCCCACCGCGCCCATCAGCACAGCGGAAGACGCGAGGCAGGCCTGCACGGTGTCGGCGGGCAAAGGATCTTCTACCGCGGCCAGAGCCGCGCCGCCGATATTCTTGTACTTGAGTTGAAGTTCATGGCCAAATTTGTCGGCAACGGTTCGAAGAACAAATACTGCTTGCTCGGTAACTTCGGGACCGATCCCGTCGCCGGGGAGAATGGTGAGGTTTAGAAGCATGCGGGAATTAGTTTAGCGGAAAATGCAATGCAGCGACCAAGCCCGGGATTGAGCCTGATCTCGTGACCAACGACGGCGTTGCAGGCGGCGGACAGCCGAGGACGGCTGTCCCACACATGAGACTTGCGCTTACACGCCCCAGAGATAATCTTCCTGATCGTGGTGCTGGTCCCCTGGAATGGGAATGGGAGCGCCGAATGCATTCGTTTGCGGAACCAGTGGAAAAGGACGCTGCGCTTCATGCGCAGATACGCTCGCGGCCGCCGCGACCGAAAGCGGCTCGAACAGCGGCGTCGCCGACGAAGACGGTTTGTGCGTGTCGCGAATCAATTCCAGCAGGTGATGATCTTCCACGTGCTTGATCTTATCGGCCAAGCGAACGAAGCGACGGTAAATATCATCCAGCGCGCGGCGGTCAAACTGATAGCCGAGCTGTTCACAACGAATGTTGAGAGCGTGACGACCGGAGTGCTTGCCCAGCACCAACTTTGAGTCAGGCACGCCAACCGACTGCGGCGTCATAATCTCGTAGGTCAACGGGTTTTTAAGTACGCCATCCTGGTGAATCCCCGCCTCATGCGCAAAAGCATTACGTCCGGTGACAGCTTTGTTCGGCTGCACGGGCACGCCCGTGATCTCACTCAGCATCTGGCTGGCGGCAAAGAGCTGCTCCGCCGCAACACTGGTCTCATACGGATAGCGGTCGCGACGCACTCGCAGGGCCATGACGATCTCTTCGAGTGCAGCATTGCCGGCGCGTTCGCCAATGCCATTAATAGTGCATTCCACTTGCCGCGCTCCAGCCGCAATGGCTGCCATGCTGTTGGCTACCGCCATGCCCAGATCGTTGTGACAATGCGCCGAAATGGTTACATTCTCGATTCCCTTCACGCGGCGGCGAATGGTTGCAATCAGCTCGCCGAATTCCGCAGGCACTGTATAGCCGACCGTATCCGGAATATTAAGTGTAGTGGCGCCCGCTTCAACTACAGCCTCGAGCACTTTGCACAGAAAATCAGTGTCGGTACGGGTGGCATCTTCGGGAGAAAACTCCACGTCATCGCAAAGCGATTTGGCGAATCGTACGGCATCGCGAGCCTGCGCCAGGCATTGATCGCGGGTGATGCGCAGTTTGTATTGCAGATGAATGTCTGAGGTCGCAAGGAAAACATGAATGCGCGGACGGGCGGCATCTTTCAAGGCTTCCCATGCTCGCTCGATATCAGGTCGGCAGGCGCGAGCTAATCCCGCAACGATAGGCCGTCGAATCACTTCAGCGATGGCCTTTACCGCTTCGAAATCGCCATCCGAAGCGATGGGAAAACCGGCCTCAATTACATCGACGCCGAGCCTATCCAGCTGATGCGCCAGACGCAACTTCTCCTGGTGGTTCATGCTGCAACCGGGCGACTGTTCTCCGTCGCGCAGGGTGGTGTCGAAAACGGTGACGCGGATCTGCTCAACCATGAGTCTTCCTTCTTAAGAAAAAGAACTGTATCGCTTTATGGTACCGGGCGTCGCGCTTGAAGCAACCCTTATAATTTTATCTTAATCATTAGACATTCTTCTATGATAAGGTTTGCTAATGGTTACTGCAGTTTCTATTAAGGACTGAACCTATGGAGCTTTCACAACTGGAGGTTTTCCTTAGCGTGGCGCGGGAGCGCCGCTTTTCCCGTGCCGCGGAAAAGCTTTACCGCACGCAATCCGCTGTCAGCCAAACAGTCCGAAAGCTGGAGGATGAGTTGGGCGAGAGCCTTTTTGACCGTTCCTCGCGCGAAGGCATCCTCACCGATGCCGGTCAGGTTCTTTATGAATACGCCGAGAAGCTCCTGAACCTGCGCCGTGACGCACACGAATCGCTCGTCGAGCTGCGCGAGCTGCAAAAGGGCAAGCTGGTCATTGCCGCCAATGAATTCACGGCGCTTTGTCTGCTGCCGGTGCTGGGGGAATTTCGACGGCTGCATCCCATGATCAAAATTACCGTGCAGCGGGCGCTGGGCAGCCGCATTCCCGATGACGTGTTGCAGCACAGCGCCGAACTAGGTGTTCTTTCTTATAAGCCGGAAGAGCCCCGCCTGCACTCGATCGTGACCTACCTTGATGAATTGGTGCTGGTGGTTCCTCCCGGACATCCGCTGGCCACGGAGAAAGAGGTCAGCATCCGTCAACTGGGGGCAGAATCATTTGTGGCGCACATTGTTTCCTCGCCCTATCGCGACAAAGTTCTACAAACATTTCAGAAATACAAGACGCCGTTGCACATGGACTTGGAGCTGCCTACGTTGCAAGCGATCAAGCAATTTGTTGCCCTTGGTAACGGCGTCGCGCTGATGCCCGAGATCAGCGTGGAAACGGAAGTGTCGCGCGGCGAACTGGTGCGAATTCCAGTGCGCGAGTTGCACGTGCAACGCAAGCTGCGCTTAATTTACCGGAAAGAAGCCGGGCTCTCCCATGCGGCGCGGGCGTTTTTGAAAGTCGCTGAAGCAGTAGCGACGGAGCGAGGCGGCCGCTACCGCTTCCAGCGGGAAAGCTAGATGATGTTCGACGTCGCCAACTAAATCGACTCGCGACCCGTGCTTAGAGTGGACTCAGCAGTCGGCGCAGACTTCCTTCGACTGGAACGCTGCCAAGGCTTGGTTCAAGTTGGGATGGATCTCGAAAAACGAATCGAGATGGGTAAGGTCGAACAGGTCGCGCACAAACGGGCTGGGGCTGGCGTATTTCAGCTCCGCATTTTTCGCCTGGGCCCAAGTATGGAGAAGCACGAGTTCGCCGATGCCCGCGCTGTCGATGGAACGGACCCCACTGAGATCAAGAACGACTTTGCCGCTGCTCTGCAGAACTTCCCCCACCAGATTCGAAAGCGCGGCTGCCTCGTCGCGATAGACGATGCGCCCCTGGCAGTAAACCACCACCACATCACCACGATGTCGAGTTTCTAAACTAAGTTTCAACTGCGACTCCTTTGGTTGAATTCCGAGGCCAGTCAATTCCATCGCTGGCCATGTTCGCCAAGTGCTGTCGGTGAATTTCATCCTAGTAGATAGACGCGAGCACAGGGGTTTCGGAATCATAAAAAGAACGTAAATTTTAGTAGTTTGTGCCAGACTTGCACCTGCACAATTTTGGAACACGGGCATCTTGAGCGTCGGGTACACTGCATCTAACGGATTTCACGCAATCAGGTAGAATTTGCTGCTGGCACAAATTGCCGGAGGAGGAATCATTTTCGTGTCAAAAATCGCAGCCGTGGTGCTGGCGTTCCTCAGCTTTATGCTGTTCGCAAGCACATCGAGAGCGCAACTGCTCCCCAGTGGGAATGTATATGTCGGAGTTGCCTATGGTGATTCCGTCGATGTCATCGCCACTAACCGCTATACCTTTCGCGGATGGAACGCCTCCATTGAAGACTTCCCCCTCACCCGGCACCCGCATATTGGGGTGGTGCTAGATGGAAGCGGCTTCTACCGAGCCGGCATCCAGCAGTACAACCTTTTCTTGGGGCCCAGGCTCTCCATGAATTATGGAAAGTGGCGGCCATTCATACAGGTAATGGCCGGAGCACAACGCATGTTGTCGGCCAATGTGAGCCACTACCCTATCGCCGAAGATGTCGGCGGAGGCTTCGACCGCAAGTTCCAGTTTCTCTTCATGCACCGTTTTTCCTGGCGCGTGCAGTTCGATTACATGCATACCCATCTTCTGTCCGCCACGCAGAACGATATCCGCGGATCGACCGGATTGGTTTGGCGGTTCTAAAACGAAGATCAGCGAACTCCTGAAACATCCGCGCCGGAGCCAGCCGGAAGCACCTTACTCGAACTCTTTTGCCGGAAGCACTCAATTTTCGGCTGGCGACTTCGGCTCCGAACTTTTTTCGCCAGGTTCCCCTACTGCGTGCTAACCACGCTCAGCCTCGCTGCATCTAAGACTTACACGAGTTTCACGTAGCTGAAACTTTCAAGTCTTAGAAAGGCGGGCTTTTGTTGTCATGCGAAAAATCGGATTCATTCTCATTTCTATGCTTCTGTTTGCGGGACTGGCAGCCGCCCAGGTCCCCACCAGCGCGAACGTGTTTTTCGGATACTCCTATCTGAACAGCGATCTGAATTCTGGCACAAATCTGAACGGCTGGGAGGCTTCCGTCGAAGGCAAGATCATTCCTTTCCTCGGAGTTGTCGCCGATTTCGATAGCCACTATGGCTCGCAGAACTTTTCAAACTGCGCCAGCGTACTGATTGCACCGGTTTGTTCCAGCTCTAACGTCAGCGTCACCGAGCATAATTATCTGTTTGGACCTCGAGTGTCAGTTTCGTTAGGCAAGTTTCGTCCGTTCGCCGAAGCCTTGTTTGGAGCCGGCCACGTAAATGCGGGAGTTGCCGGGTCGGACACGTCCTTTGCCACCGGAGTGGGGGGTGGCCTCGACTACAAAATCATCAAACCGATCGCGTGGCGTTTTCAGGGAGACTATGTTCAAACTCGTTTCTTCGGCGCGACGCAGAATAACGTGAGGCTCTCGACAGGACTTGTGTTGCGTTTCTAAGAAGAATAAATCCACTGTGAATACAGGTTCCGTATGCAAAAATAGGATCCAGCGAGTTGGCTGAATCCTATTTTCCCATTGGCTTCCGAGAAAAATCGGTTCTAGCTTTGAGCGGCCGAACCCAGGCCTACGTCTGCCAATATTTGTGGTCGCGCAAAAAGTAATTCTGATTCCAGTAGTTCATCGCAGTCTTCAGAAACAGCCAACCCACGCGGATATGCCCCATCTTTTTGAAGCGGCGGTTAGTGGTGTAAACACCGCCACGGACAATCCCAAATCGCTTCCGTTCGACCTGCTGCGTAAGCAAGTAATCTTCGGCGAAGGCAACTTGCTCGTGAAAGCCGCGAAGTTTCCGGAATTGTTTCAGGTCAAACAGCATGAACATTCCTGTTGCAAAAGGATGGTGCAGGCGCGACAGGTACTGAAAGAAATCATTGCCTGCATAAAATAACTTGTCGATCCAACTGCCATCGCGGCACAGGATGTTGGTAGTGACGCAGTGCAGCTGTTTCCGTTGAGCCAGTTCCACCGCGCGGCGAACCACCGAGGGATGCGCCAGTTCAATATCCGCGTCGAGAAATAGAACGTAAGTACTCTCCGCATGGGCTGCGCCCAGGTTACGTCCCACCGAAGGCATCCCGCCGCGGATCACACTTACATTCAGGCGATCTCGAAAGCCAAGGACAACTTCTCGAGTTTCATCCGTCGAGTTGGCGTCGGCCACCAACACTTTCGTACTCGACATCTTCGAGTAGTCCTGATTCATCAGCGAAATCAACAAGCGCGGAATCAGCTTCGCCTCGTTCTTGGCCGGAATCACGATGGTCAACTCGCTCGTGGGATTCACGCTCGATGCGTTCCTGTTCGTTGTATTCATGCTCATTAAACTCATGGATTCGCACTCCTTCTTCGTCGACCGTTAAATAAGTCAGCCGGGAATCGACCCAGCCGCCTGAGTTGTAGTAATGAATTCCATCCGCTTCGACATGGATGGCCTGATGCGTATGTCCGCAGAAAATTCGCTGCGCGTCGTGCTGCCGCGCGTGCTGCAAAGCCCCCGCGGAGACTTTTGGCGACATGCGCAACCACCGAGTGTTCAGCCGGTCGATGAGCCGCACGATGGGCTTGTTCTTGAAATCCAACTTCTGCAACTTCAGATAGAGCGCTGTTCCCATCTGGCTCAGCCGCACATTGTTCACTTGAAAGCCATCGAACTGGTGGCCGTGAATCGCAATGTGGTGCATTCCCGCGTATTGCCAGCGGTAACGCTGGTAAACCCGCACGCCCACCAGGTGCGACATGATGTTGGTGAGGCCGTGATCGTGATTGCCCTCCACCCACACCACTTCAATGTTGCGTTTGGGATTCGACAGCTTGCGGATGTAACCGAGAAATTTCCAGTGGTCCTTTGTGAGGCGCGCGAAATTGAGATCAGCGAAAATATCGCCGAGAAGAATCAAGCGCTGGAAGCGATTTTCCTTCAGCACGCGCGTGGCCTCCCGCGCATGACTCGTCTCTGTACCGAGGTGCAGGTCGGAAAGGATCAGCGTGTTGTACACGGGCAGATCCATAGTTCAGTTGTAGCGAATGAATGTTAAGGGGTGATGAATAGTGCATCAAAATCAGTGCAGAGGTAACTGGCGGAGTAACACCAGGATTAGGGCCTAAGCCTCGATTTGCCGCGAAATATTTCAGGAATGTGAATGCGCGGAAGCCTGCAGCGAATTTTATTTCGGAGCAGGCGGAACATATTCTTTCGGCAATGCCGAACCTTCCCCGAAAAAGAATTGCTCCATTTGCTTGACGATCACTTCCTGATCCTCGCGGCGCGCGGGATTCAGGCGGTATTCATTCAGCAGCATCTTGCAATGCTCGGTCCACATTCTCCAGGCTTCCTGCGAGACGTTGTCGTAAACCTTGCGGCCCAAGTCATTGTCGAATGGAGGTTCGTCCAAACCGGGCAGTTCCCTTTTCAATTTCACGCAGTACACATTATGCGCCATACGCTTCCTTCGATCGGGAGTCTGTCACTCTTAAGATTATTACACGGGAGCGTGGCCGGAGAACCAATCAGAGGAATGAAGGCGCCGCGCACAGACGAAATTTGTTTCAGATCTCAGGGCTTCGCCACGCCAGTTTCCATCATGATTTTAGCAAGTTCCTCCTGGCTGACTAGAGAACCAGGTTCTGAATTCATCCCCATCTCCATTCCCTTCCCCTTCAGCCCAACGTAGACGGCGTTGTAAGGTTCATCGCCAACGTTTTCGACTTTGTGTTTGAAAGGAGGAAACCATCGGGCTTCGCCCGACTTGGAGTAAACTTCCGTGACTTTGCCGCTTTGATCGGTGAAGCGCAGGTGACCGCCGGTCACAATCACGACCACCCCGCCGGGATGATCGTGCATTTCCGATTTCTCGTGCGGACCGTAATGAACGCTGACGACTTGTACTCGTTCATTTTCAAACATCAGCCGGTAGTGCTTCGGTTCCACTTTGGTGGGATCTTGTGCCGATGCGGAACCTATTGCCAGACACACAATCACCGCTGCGCAGAGATTTCTGCACAACATTTGCCTGCCTCCTCGGATGAAATCAAAGCCGTTTGAACTTAGGTCAAGCTACTCCCGCACCAATAGCCTGTCAACGATTCAGGGTGGGTCCGTTCCAAATTGGTTAATCGTGGCTGAGAGTCAAAGAAAGGCGGACCAGTTCCAACTGGTCCGCCCACAGAACTTTCACTTGCGCTTCGACCTGCCGAAACCTGATACGAACTATTTTTGGCCGGGATTCTTCCCTTGGTCCGGAGCTGCCTCCTTGCTCTTGTCCTGAATGGAAACCAGTTCGACTTCAAAGATCAGTGTGCTGCCAGGGCCGATATCGGCGCCCGCGCCGCGATCCCCATAGGCAAGGTCGGACGGAATGAACAGCTGCCACTTCGAACCGGCAGGCATCAACTGAAGAGCTTCGGTCCATCCCTTGATTACTCCACTCACGGGAAACGTAGCCGGCTGGCCACGCTTGTAGGAGCTGTCAAATTCGCTCCCGTTAATGAGCGTGCCGCGATAGTTGCACACCACCGTGTCACTCGCCGAGGGCTTCGGCCCCGTTCCCTCTTTCAGAATTTTGTATTGCAGACCGCTGGGCAGTGCAACCACGCCTTCTTTTCCCTTGTTCGCCGCCAGGAAGGCGTCCCCTTCTTTCTTATTAGCTGCACCGGCCACTTGCATTTTTTCCATCTGCTGCTTGCCGATCTCATCTTGCACTGCCTTGATTGCGGCCTGCGCTTCTTCTTCGGTGAGCAGAGTTTTTCCGCCCGCCAGGCCGTCTCTCAGTCCGCGTGCCAAAACAGCCGTGTCGTACGGAACCGACTGCTTCTTAAAACTCTCCGCCATCCTCTGCCCGGTCCTCATCCCGACAGCGTAGCTGAACTTTTCTTTTTGTGTTTTTAGCGTCAGCCCTGTAGTGGTCTTGGTTGCGGTAGTCGGGCGCTTTGCGGAAGTTTGCGTCTTAGTCGGAGTGCTCGGTTGAGTGGTGGCGGCCGGGGCCTGCTGCGCCAGGGCGTTCCCAAGCAGCAACGTACCAGCCGCCAGTAGGTTTACTGCGGTTGTGAATTTTTGCATGTAGACATTGTCACATCGCGAGGAAGGTCTCGGCAAACTGCCAGCTCGGTTTGCATCAACGAGCGATGGCGAAATCAGGAACTCTTCAACTTATATCCGGGCGGAATCTCGAACATCGAAGGATGAGGTTCCTGCGTCGAGGTCGGCTTGCAATAAGTAGTCTGGGATCCTAACGCGCTGGTAATTTTGGTTAGAACAGGTGTTTTCAGCTTGGTGCTCATCCAAACCTCGGTAACGGTTGGCTGGGGCGCCTTAGGGAGTGGAGGCGCTTTGGGGAGTGCCGGCGATTTGGGAGAACCAGGCATCTGCGGCATTTTCGGCATGGGCGGCGCCTGAGGCCTCTGTGCCGCGGGAAGGACATAACGCTTGCCTTCAACTTCATGTCCCTCGATCATGCTTTTTCCCAGATCCTGTACTTGCGTCGCGGGAGCCGGCGGGGCTCCTCCCGGCAACTTAGAACTACCCGGTGCCGCGGCCCCGGAGGCCGCAGGCATGGGAATAATCGTTGCCTCTTTTTTCAAGTGGTCGAGCAGAATAGTCTTCTGATCAGTGGGGTTTGAAATGATACTGGAACTGGGCGTATCGACGCGCATCTTTCCGCTACTCGATCGCCACATGCGCGAAGACGATTGCGCGCTCGCACTGCCGCCGGGCGCTTGTGATTTGGTAGCGCAATCGGAACAAGAAGAAGGTGTCGGTGGCTGAGACATTTGAGACACTTGCCTCGCGGCGCCACAGTCTATCACGCTTGGTGGGCCCGCAAGGATTTGAACCTTGGACCAATGGATTATGAGTCCACTGCTCTAACCGCTGAGCTACGGGCCCACTGCACTATTAAACTAACATAACAACTCTGGGATCGAGATCGCCTGCACGCGTCCCGAAATTCCCACCAAGCCGCTCACGCCTCTGGTATAGATAGAGTTCCCGAAACAGGCTCATGGGAAAAGTCCAATAAAATAATGCTTCCTTTCTGCTCCCTGCGGCATCTGGTTCCCTTGCAGTTATTG
Source organism: Candidatus Sulfotelmatobacter sp. (assembly GCA_049684755.1). Lineage (GTDB taxonomy): Bacteria > Acidobacteriota > Terriglobia > Terriglobales > Acidobacteriaceae > Sulfotelmatobacter. The sequence goes on along the minus strand of JBAVGI010000336.1, from coordinate 22,303 downwards.
CACATCCCTGACATTCGTTATAAATTCGACTGAAGGATTTTGGAACGTCATGCAGTCGATCTCGAAGCGCATCGCGTGGCTTTCGCTGCTGCTGACCTTGTGGTCAGCACTGGCCTTTGCTGTGCATCACCATTCGAGTCAGGATGAGTCCGCAACCTGTCAGGTGTGCGTTGCGGCGCACTCCGCTTCGCCAACCAGTGCTTCCCCCGCACCCAAGCCTCTGTTCCGTTGCATCCCGGCCTTCCGCCCACAGCCTACAGCCGCCAAACAACAGCTAATCGCTTTTGCCTTATATATCCGGCCCCCTCCAGTCGTCTGAGAAATCGTCTCTTCGTTCTGCATACGAAGGTTTTGCATACGGGTCTGGTTCATTTCTCTTGAACCGCTCTCCCGATGTTTATATTGACGATCTTTTGGACAATTTCTCTGGAGGAATCATGGAAGCTTCTTACCGAAAGTCGCATCTCGCGGCTTTTGTGACGCTTTTCCTTTTGTCCCTCGGCATTTCGGCTTTCGCGCAATCAGGCGGAAATTCCGGGACCATCGATGGCACAGTGCTGGATCCTTCCGGTGCCGTCGTTCCCGATGCAACCGTGGAAATTCAAGACCCGGTCAGCCACTATGACCGATCAACCATCACGGATAAATCCGGGAGCTTTACCATCCCGAATGTTCCCTTCAATCCGTATCACATGACGGTGAAAGCCGAGGGTTTTTCCCCCACGGCGAAGGACGTGCAGGTCCGGTCGGTGGTGCCGGTCAGCGTCAACATCAGTCTGCCTGTGTCGGGGTCGACCACCTCGGTGACGGTCACGGATGCTGGAGATCTGGTGGAGAACGATTCGACCTTCCATTCGGACATCGACCGGAATTCGTTCGAAAAGATTCCTTTGGAGAGTTCGACGTCTTCCGTGAGTTCGTTGGTTACTCTTTCAACGCCGGGAATCGCTGCCGATTCTAACGGTCTTTTCCACGGACTCGGCGACCACGCGGAGAATTCGTTCTCCGTGGACGGCCAGCCAATCACCGACCAGCAAAGCAAAGTATTCTCGAACCAGATTCCTCTCGATTCCGTGCAATCAATGGAAGTTATCTCCGGCGCGCCGCCAGCGGAGTATGGAGGCAAGACCAGCGTTGTGATTGTTGCAACCACCCGCTCGGGCCAGGGAGTGACGACACCACATGGCAGCGTAACCACTTCCTATGGGTCATTTGGAAGCTCTAATGTGGCGGCCGATCTCGCCTACGGAGGCAAAAACTGGGGGAACTTCATCTCCGCAAGCGGTTTGAACACTGGCCGCTTTCTTGATCCACCGGAATTTACGGTGTTTCACGATAAAGGCAATGAAGAAAATCTCTTTGACCGGATAGATTATTCGCTGAATGGCTCCGACTCGATTCAACTGAACTTCGGCTACAGCCGGAGCTGGTTTCAGACGCCAAATTCGCTCGATGCCGAAAACGCCACGCCCTGGGCTGGACTGCAAGGCATTGAGCCGCAGATGGCGGCTTTCGGCGGCGTCGGACCAAACGGGATTCTGGTCGGACCTACAGACCAGCGCTCCAAGATCGGCACGTTTAATATCGCCCCTTCATGGACGCATGTTTTGAACAAGGATACCGTATTTACTTTGGGCGCATTCGTGCGCCGCGACGATTACAACTACTACCCGAGCAGCGATCCTTTTGCTGACCTTGGCCCACCGAGTCTTCAGAGACAGTCCGTGGGTCAGAACCGCACGCTCACCAACGCAGGGCTGCGATCCGATATTTCCTACGTCAAAGGCATTAACCAAATCAAAGCTGGAGTCACTTACGAGCAAACATTTCTCAATGAAGACGACACACTCGGAATCGTGGATCCGACTTTTAACGCGCCTTGTGTGACCTCTGCAACTGTGACTTCAGTAAACCCCTACCCCTTTGTTGCCACGCCTGCGCCAGGGATTACCAATCCCTCGCAATGCGGCGGCATCTACCAGTCAAATGTTGCGACCAATGCGAACGCACCTGGCACCACTCTTTATCCTTACTTCAATGCCATCCTGGCACCTTACGACTTGACCCGTGGCGGAGGCTTGTACACCTTCAATGGCCACACCGATGTGAAGGAACTCGCCCTGTATGTGCGGGACAACATCACGAAAGGAAACTGGTCACTGAACCTCGGTCTGCGCGGCGATCTCTACAACGGCCTCACCACCGCGCGGCAAGCCGAACCTCGCGTCGGGATCGCTTATAATGTCAAGAAAACCAATACGATTCTTCGAGTATCCTACGCTCGCAGTCTGGAATCTCCCTTCAATGAAAACCTGGTGCTATCCAGCATCGGATGCGCCAATGCCGTACTCAATCCGCTGCTTGCCTGTTCTTCTTCCGCGCTGACGCCGTTGAGTCCCGGCTTTCGCAATGAATTCCATGCTGGTCTGGAGCAGGCTCTCGGAAAATACTTAGTATTTTCCGGCGAGTGGATATCCAAATACACCCACAACGGCTACGACTTCAGCGTGCTGGGGAATACGCCGATCACCTTCCCCATTGAATGGCATAACTCGAAAATTCCGGGCTACGCGGGAAGGCTTAGCGTTCCCGAAATTCATGGCTTCTCCGCGCTCATGGTTTTCTCCAGCGTGGCGGCCAGATTCTTCCAGCCGCAGATTGGAGGTGCGGGCGCAACCGTGGCCACTGCAGCCGGGCTTCCCTTCCGCATCGATCACGATGAAAAATTCAATCAGACAACTCACTTCCAATATCAACCGTGGAAACGCGGTCCGTGGATGGGCTTCAATTGGCGGTATGACAGCGGCCTGGTCGCCGGTAATGCGCCCTGTTACGGCATAAATGCCAACAACGATTGTCCGCAGTCCACCACAATTGGCGGCCAGCCCGCCGTCTTCGCGCAAGACGCTTTTGGGAATCCGCTGTCCGCCGATCAGGAGTTCGAGGCGGGCTTCACTTGCAATGGCGTCCGTGCGACGCCGACCTCTCCATTGCCTGCCGCCTGCCTGGCGTCGCAGTTCGGAACCAATCTTATAAAAGTGCCGGCGCCGAACACCGAGAACGACGATCATAATCCGCCACGCATTGCATCCCGGAATCTCTTCGACCTCTCCCTCGGTCATGACAACTTGTTTCATGGCGAGAGGTACAAATGGAGTGCACAATTCACCATCATCAACCTGGCAAACAACTACGTGCTGTACAACTTTCTCTCCACGTTCAGCGGCACACATTATGTAACGCCGCGCACGCTAACTGCCGAGCTGGGCTTCCACTTCTGAGTTGATCCTCTGTGCTGTGACAGTTTTTTGGGCAATACACTACAGGGGCAGCGCGGGCAAAACCGCAGCTGCCCTCATTCTTGGCCCGAGCTTGGCTGACTCGGTGAAAGTTTGTGGGGCTTTACGTTGACTGCCGGGTTTTCTGAACGAACAGCAGAAGATTCGTGTCGAGGATTTTCTTGCGCTCGTCAGGGATTTCGACGAAGCGGAACGGCTGCAGCCATCCTTGCGTAGCCCACATGGGAAACATCATTTCCGCTTTTTCCCGGATCGTGGCCTCTCCCAATTGAAAAATCAACTCAACTTGGAGCTTTTCATCAAGTGGCTTTTCGACATTCAAGAGTCCGCCAGTCGTGGAAAGTTGATGCAGCTTGCCTCGCAACTCACGCCGGTTCGGCAAACGGATCAATGCCAATATCGACCCGCGCAGCTTGACGCGAAATGGGCGCGGAGTAAGGCTCGGCGAGGTCGCCGCGGTCGTCGAAGAGATTTCAATTTCGGCGGATTCTGGAATCTGCGACATCGTGGCTGAATTATGGCACTACATCAGCCGCCACAGGAGGTTACGAAAGAACGGGAGCGCGAACACGACCATTGTGAAAGAGGCTCAAGGATTCACGGAGGATCTATTTTCTCCCGGGATGCGCCTCGCCGTGGCCAGAGAAAACATTGTAAGGCCAAACATCCTTGCTCTTCGCCGTCGCCTTGCTTTCCGCACTAGCGGAGGTAGTTGATTTAGGAACGGAGTTCCAATCCTCCGGCGGATCGGCGAGTCCCCATACATTTCCCTCGTTGTATAGCGAAACTCCAATCAGGAAATATTTCCCGTCGTTGCCCAGCGGCAGACAATTTGCCACTCGGCCTGAGGCGCTTCCACCACCCGGCAGATCACCAAGCAGGACCGGGGTTTCGATCGGCAAGGCTTGCGAGGCGCGAATCCCACAGCCTTGCGGACTAACCACCAAGGCCACACACTGCGCAGAGAATGGATGCCTTCGATCCATGCTGGTTACGACCAGAGGGATCTGCACGCGCAATCGTGTGCTTCGGCGCGTCGTCTTAGGTGTCAGTATCTCCATCTCACTCCACCAACTTACTAGTTTGACAGAACGGAGGCTGCACCCGCGCCTAAGAAAGAGCAAATTGATGTGACGAAGGTAACCTTAGGAAAGGAAGTGATACGAGCGCTTCCCATCGGATCGCAGCCATACATTGCCTGTTAAGATGGCTTGGCTCACAGCGAACGATATCCGTGAAACGGCCAACTGCTCCCGTAACTTCCGAATGGAACATCTTGCTAGCAGCAGTTTCTCGCGATTTGGGGAGTGCCCATCCTGATCGGCTTGGGCTTCTCTTAGAAAGGCCAACCCAGTGGGATCTTCTTTTTCGCATCGCCGATCAGCATGGCGTCACCTCACTGCTGTATCAAAGGCTGGAGTCGTTTACTGGCCTCGTTCCCGCCGCGATATTGGCATCGCTGCTCCAGGATCATGAACGGAACATTCACAAGTCTCTTTTTCTCACTCGCGAACTGATCCGAGTTCTGGATTGCGTGGGTGAACTCGGCATCGAGGTCATTCCTTATAAAGGCGTCGTGCTGTCGGAGCTTTACTACGAGGATATTGCTCTCCGTCAATCCGGCGATATGGATTTATTCGTTCGCCAAGAAGATGTGGCACGCATCAGAAGAGCCGTTCGCGAACTCGGGTACACTCCTCGCCTACTCATTCCCGCAGATGCCGAACCGGACTACATTGCTTCGGGATATGAGTGCACCTTTGACAGTCCTGCGGGAAAGAACCTGCTGGAATTGCAGTGGGCGCTGCAGCCGCATTTTTACGCCGTCGATTTCGACATGCAGGGCTTGTTTGAACGCTCAAGGAACGTGACGGTCGCTGGTCGCGTTATGAAAACACCATCCCCCGAAGATTTGTTACTGATCCTTTCCATGCACGCCGCGAAACACGTCTGGGGACGCCTGATCTGGCTCTGCGACCTCGCGCAGATTTTGAAGCGTGAGAGCTTGAATTGGGATTGGATTCGGTCGGAAGCGCGCGATCTTGGCGTCGAACGAATTCTGCACATAACGCTCTTGCTGGCTAACCGCCTTCTCGGGATAGCAATTCCAACGACTCTGGAAACTACGGTGAGAGAAGATAAATCAGCACGGACGTTCGCGGAACAAATCGCTGTCTCTGTTGCCGCTGGCGTCATATACGAAGAAGAAAAGTTATCGTATTTCCGTCTGATGATGCGGCTGCGCGAACGCAAAATGGACCGATTGCGCTTCCTGGCGCGATTGACTTTCACTCCTGGCCCCGGCGAGTGGGAAGTTGTTTCCCTGCCGAAGGCCTTGTTCCCGCTCTATCGCTTGGTGCGGCTGGCGCGACTGGCATCCCGGTTCGCGCGTACCTAAGGGTATGTGCCTTTATCGACTGGCCAATCCTCCCGCAGTTTCGCCGCCGTCCAAGGTGTAGACGTGACCGGTAGCGTACGCCGCGTCGTCGGACGCGAGAAATGCAAACAGAGCGGCGATTTCTTCCGGCTTGGCGTGGCGCCGGAGAGGAATTTTCTGATTCACTTCAGCGAGCATCGCATCGCTGTATTCGGCGCGCTGCATCGGCGTAAGCACATATCCTGGGGCGACGGCGCATACGCGCACTTTGGGTGCGAGTTCGAGCGCCATGGAGCGCGTCAACTCGATCACTCCCGCTTTGGTGGCGTTGTAATCGGCGTAATAGGGATAACCCATGATGCCGTTGGTGGAGCCGGTTTGCAGAATCACTCCGCTACCCGCCTCGACCGCAAAACGCTCCATCATGTATCGCGCCGCAGTTTGGGCGACGTAGAACACTCCGGTAAGATTTATAGCGATCACTTCATCCCACTCTTCGGGAGTGATATCGAGAAACTTGTGGCGGATGCTGATGCCGGCGTTGTTGACCAGCACGTCAACTCCGTCCATCACACGGACTGCATCGGCGATTGCCGCTTCCACCTGCATCAGGTCGGTCACGTCGGCGATGATGGCCTCCGAAATTCCCGGCAGCGCGTGGCGAATATTTGCGCATGCTTTGGCATCGCGATCCAGGATGCAGACACGGGATCCTTCTTCCAGAAACCGAGCAGCTGTGGCCGCACCGATTCCGCTCGCACCGCCGGTGATCAGCACCCGCTTGTCTTTCAACCCTTTCATTTGTGAATTGCTGAATTCTATCAGGGACTCGTGGCATCTTAGATTCTGTGCGTGCGACAAAGACAGATCACCATCCCGGGCGAGGCTCATCCCAAAAACAAGATCCCAATTCACTGCCGGCGGCGGGCGAAATACGCCCGGCGCACGTGTGGTTAATGGCTTTCAGCGTAGGCGCGATTGTCGCCAACATTTATTACATCCAGCCGCTGCTGGCAACGATTGCGGCGACGTTTCGAATCTCTGTAACTCAGGTGGGGACGGTCGCCATGCTGACCCAGCTCGGAACAGCATTGGGGATGTTGTTTTTTGTTCCCTTGGGCGATACGAAAGAGCGGCGGGAACTGATTGTTTCGCTCCTGCTGGCTCAGACTGTATGCCTGGCGGCGATGGCGAGCGCCCACACGTATGTATGGCTCGCTTTGGCGAGTTTTGGCATAGGGATTACGGCGGCGGCGGTCCATGTCATCGTTCCCTTTGCCATTCACCTGGCTTCTCCCACGCGGCGGGGCGCCACGGTGGGAACCATTCTTGGCGGGTTATTGTTCGGAATTTTGCTTGCGCGAACCTTCAGCGGCCTCCTGGGTGCGTGGGTGGGATGGCGCGCGATTTATTGGCTGGCGTCCGGTCTAATGCTGTTGCTGGCGGCATTGATTCGGACAGGATTGCCAGAAAGCAAGCCAGAGCTGCGCCTCACGTGGCCCAAATTAATTCGATCTACATTCGTTCTTATTCGTGATCACCCGACTTTGGGCGAGGCGGCTACGCTGGGCGCGATTTTCTTCTGTGCCTTCAGTGCTTTCTGGACGACCCTGGTGTTTTTCTTAGGCACGCCGCCATATCACTACGGAAGCGGCGTGGCCGGCCTTTTCGGCCTGGTCGGCGCTGTGGGCGCGGTTTGTGCGCCGTTTATTGGCCGCATGGCAGATCGTTATGGGGCGAGGCGGAACGTCCTGGTATCGCTGGTCGTGACGCTCATCTCTTTTCTCATTCTCTATTTGTTCGGGAAGCATATGAGCGGATTGATCGTGGGCGTAGTGTTGCTAGACGTCGGCGTGCAGTCGGGTCACGTGTCGAATCAGGCGCGAATCTACGGCCTGCTGCCAGAGGCACGAAGCCGCATGAATATGGTCTACATGGTTTGCTACTTCACTGCGGGAGCGCTAGGTTCCTGGGCTGGATCGGCACTGTGGCAGCGCTTCGGTTGGGCGGGTGTTTGCGGGCTGGGATGCGGACTTCTGATAGCTGGCTGCGTTGTTTACGCGTCCAGCGGGCAGAACAATCGCACGCTGCAAGCAGAATCGCCGGGCGAATGGGAGACTGGAGCACAGATCTGAATCGTCAGATCGGCTTGCCGCGGAAGAAATAAACGAGTTCGATGATCAGAATGATCACTACCATTAATTCCAGCACGAATGCCCGGCTTTGATTGAACTCGTCCACCATGAAGCGGTAGAGCTCCTCGGCGGTTTGCAATTTTTGCTGGACTAGATCTTTATAATCGGGCACGCCAACCTTCGATGCGGCCAGTTTGTAGAGGCGGGCGGAAAACATGTCGCTGAGGAATTTGATGGCGTTGTCGGCACGCTCGGTCAATTCGCTCACGTCGAGCAGGACAGTGTGGAGTTTCGATGCGGCGCGGGCAGTGCGCCAGCGCGACCATAATCCGCGGCCTCCACTCTCCAGAAAGTCATAAACGCCCTCCAGTTGCGTAGTGAGCAACTCGTCGTAGTGGCGGAACTCAAGCAGTTGCGAGTTGGCATATTGCAAAAGTTGAATGGCGGTTTCGGCGCCGGAGGGCGTGTCATAGATGAAAGCAGCGTTCCATCCGATGACCGCCAGGTCGCTGGGATAGTAAGAAATCCGCGACTGCAGAACTTCCAGCCGCTCGCCATCCGAGAGCGGCTGGTTCTCCCCGCGAACGACCTGAGAAATACAATCCGCTTGAGACGCGAGCAGATCGGATGCCGAGGGTGAGCCGGCGATCTCGCGCAAATGGAAGATGAAATAGTCTTCCTTCAGCCACTCCGTGGTGTAAGGCTTGACGATAGCCGGAGCGGCGCGCTCGAGTTTCTCTTTGACGATGCGGGTGGCCAGACTTTCGAAGTTGGTGTCCCAAACCCATCGGCTGGAAAGTTGAACCAGCTTATTCCAATCACCGGAAAACGGCAGTTCGAAAACCACGCTGACCACGCCGTAATCGAAATATTTAATCTCGCCCTGCAGGCGCTCGCCGCTTTCCAGAACCAATGGTTCCAGGGCCTCCTCGACCGGCGGACGCTGGAAACGCACGTATCCCGGAGCCATGTGTTTAAAGCTGGTGTCGACCGTGCGGGCACCGAGGATGCGGCGCAACTCATCAAGGCGAATTTCCTCGCATACATCGAATTGGATCATCACTAGAACCGAGCCGCACAAAGGCGCGTCCGGAAGCTTGACCGCGACCAGTGTGGGCAAGGCTTCGGCAGGAACTTTGCCGACGGCGGGCGCGGTGATTGTGGTTTCACGATCCATAAAATTCCAATGAACCCAATCCAATTCGCTTAGGCCTGCGACTGGATAAGACGAGCGGCGAGAACTCTATTGTCCCAGAAGACGGTCAGGATGGCGAGAGCTAGGCATTAGCGCAGAGCTATAGATCCTGGCAAACCACGCAAAATCAGCGGCTTCTGCACGGTTTAAAATCAGCGATTCACCCGCTGCCAAGACGTCTAAAACTAATACTACACGCTCCCTGGAGGAAACCTCTTCACTCGTTTACCACGGATGATCTCAGATCCAGAATTAAAGATGAAACCGTGCGCCGCTATCGTTCAGCGCCATTTGCAGCACCTCGGCCAGATGAAGCGCGTGCCGTGTTGAGCCCTGCGCTATCTGTTCGCGACAACTGAAACCGTCGGCAATGATCAGCCAGTCGGATGGAGCCTTGCGAACCGCTGGCATGAGTTCGAGCTCGCCGATGGCAATCGAGACATCATATTTATTCCGCTCGAAGCCGAAGGATCCGGCCATTCCGCAGCATCCGGGAGCGGGGCTTTGGAAGTCGACGCCAAGGCGTGTAAGCACGGCCTCTTCCGCAGTCATCTTCATAAGCGATTTCTGATGGCAGTGGCCGTGGAGGATCGCTTTACGATGCAGGGGTGGCAGCTCGAAATTTTTTGCACAGGTCTCAAGAAATTCGCTGAGCAGAAAAGTTTGGCGTGATAAAGCCTGCGCCCGCTCGTCATGAGGAAAGAGGTTGACGAGTTCGTCCCGAAATACAGCGACGCAACTCGGCTCGAGGCCAACAATGGGAACACCCGCTTCGATCTCTGGCGAAAGCGCGTTAAGGATTTGCAGCAGAAGCGACTTCGCACGCCCGAGCATGCCATGGTCATACAGCGGACGTCCGCAGCACAGGTGGAGTCTAGGCACTGTGACGCGGAATCCGGCGGCCTCGAGCACTTCTACGGCAGCCTCGGCAGTAGTGGGATGAAAATAATTGTTGAACGTATCGGGCCAGAGGAGAACGGGTGCGGCTTCGGCTGTACCCGACGGGTGCCGGCGGCGGTGAAACCAGCTCTTGAAAGTCTCCGGAGCGAACGCTGGGATTGCGCGCTCCTTATGGATTCCAGCCGCCAGCTTTGAAATATCTCGCAGAAACGGAAGCTGCGTTACTAGATTGGCGAGGCCGGGAGCTAACGAGGCGGCGCGTGCCCACAAATCGATGTTGCCGAAGACATAAGCGCTGGGCGGCCGCATGCGGCCCTGGTAATAGTGAGAAAGAAATTCAGATTTGTAGGTAGCGAGGTCGACACCGACCGGACATTCGCTTTTGCATCCCTTGCAAGCGAGGCAGAGATCGAGCGATTGTTTCACGTCTTCGCTGCGCCAGCCGTCGCGGATGACTTGGCCTTGCGTCATCTCCCAAAGCAGATGGGCACGGCCACGAGTGGAATCCTTTTCCTCGCGCGTGGCGCGATAGCTGGGGCACATCAGCCCGCCTTCTTCGCGTCGGCATTTGCCCACGCCTACGCACCGCAAAGTAGCCTCGGCCAGGCTGCCGTGATCGGCTACAAATTGAAAATCAGTTTTCGGTTCCCAGGGTGCATAGTCTGCGCCGAGCCGGAGATTCTCATCAAGTTTGTAAGGCTCAATCAGCTTGCCGGGATTCATCTTCCACTCTGGATCCCACGCCGACTTGAATTCGCGGAAAGCCTGCACCAGTTCCGGTCCGAACATTTTCGGAAGCAGTTCGCCGCGAGACTGACCGTCGCCGTGCTCGCCCGAGATCGAGCCACCGTAGCTGACTACGAGGTCGGCAGCCTCTTCCATGAACTTGCGGAATTTGCCAATGCCCTCCTTCGATTGCAGGTCAAAATTGATGCGAGTATGGACGCAGCCATGGCCGAAATGGCCGTACAGCGAGCCTTTGTAGCTGTAGGCAGCCATCATCTTGCGCAGATCGCGCAGATAAGCGCCCAGCTTTTCGGGGGTGACGGCCGAGTCTTCCCAGCCTTCCCAGTTCAGCGGCTCGCCCGTTACATGCGATGTAACGCCAAGAGCGGATTCCCGAACCTCCCACACGCGCTTGATTTGCTGCTTATCCGTGTAAAGATGCATGGCAGGAGCAATGGCACTTCGGCCAAGAGCTTGCATCAGGCCGTGGGCTTGGGATTCGGCCTCCAGCGCCGTTTTAGAACCGAACTCCACCATCAGCCAGCCTCCGCCTTCGGGCAAAAGAGAGAGACCTTCGGAGTTAATCCCTTTCGTTCGCGTATAACTGACGAGAAGATCGTCGAAACCTTCAAGGCCGATCGGTTTATGCGCCATGATTTCGGGCACATGATCGGCGCACTGGTAAATATCAGGATAGGCGAGGACCAGCAGCACGCGTTCTGGCGGGCTCTCGACCAGACGGCAGGTCGCCTCAAGAATGGTGACACATGTCCCTTCTGAGCCGACGAGCGCGCGGGCGATGTGGAAGCCATTCTCCGGCAGAAGATAGTTCAGGTTGTAGCCGGAGACACGGCGTGGAATATTGGGAAAGCGTTGGCGGACCAGATCGCAGTAAACACCAGCAATCGTTTTAAGCTTGGTATAGATTTCAGCGCGACGGCCGCCTTGCTGGAGAATGTTCTCCAGTTCCGCGCTCGATGTGGCTCCAACCTTCATACGAACGCCGTCGTAGGTGAGGATTTCGAGTTCCTCGACGTTGTCATCTGTTTTCCCAGCCATGACAGAATGGACGCCGCAGGAGTTGTTGCCGATCATCCCTCCAAGAGTGCAGCGATCATGCGTGGCCGGATCGGGCGCGAACGTGAGCTGGTGTTTTTCACCAGCGGCGCGGAGATGATCGAGCACCACTCCCGGCTGTACGCGGGCGATTCGGCGAGCAGGATCAATTTCAACGATCGCCGCCATGTATCTGGAGAAATCGAGGACGACGGCGACATTGCAGCATTGGCCGGCCAGGGACGTGCCTCCGCCGCGGCAAAGCAAAGGCGCGCCGAACTCGCGGCAGAGTGCCACCGTCGCAATCACATCGTCCGCATCGCGAGGCAGCACAACGCCGATGGGCACCTGGCGGTAGTTGGAGCCGTCGGTGGCGTAGAGTGCCCGACTGCCGCGATCGAAACCGACTTCTCCACGAATGCGAGAACGCAAAGCCTCAGCCAGGCCTGAGGCGTCGACTTGCGCAGACCTGGCAGCCTGTGCAACTTCTGCAAATCTATCCGCCATACGCCCGGGCTTTCTTCGCTTCCGTTCTCTGCACCTTCAGACCTTAACCTGGAGGTTTTAATTCGAAGGTGGATTTCCCCCATCGGACTTACGCGACACGCTGGTAATCATGATCTTCGTCCTGCCGCCTTGAGATTCTACGTTGATCGTGATCATGCTTTTGTTGTCGTTGGAGATAAGTGTGGAACGGCCGGCATCGGAGGTGGTGACCATGGCATTCGGGAGCTTAGCCTTGTAGAAATTGAATACCTGGTCCACCGAGTCGCTGCTCTGTGCGCTGATGGTCGCAGTATGAACTCCTCCAAACGTTGCCGTCGACGAACCATTCCTCATCAACTCCGCTCCAGGATAGAGATCCACGCCAAGATTGCGCGCGGCATCGGCTGGATCCTTGGTGGTTTCAACTCTGCCGAATGGAGTCTCGACTCTCATGTCATTTCCATCCTGATGGGCGTGTATGCGGTGAGCCACGCGCCAGGCGAAGAACGCAATCGACCCGAAGGCCAGGATGCCCAACAGCGCGATCACACCAACCACGATGAGAATAACTTTCAGCGCACCGCCTCCCTGCCCAGCATTCGCGGCGGGGACAGAAGCCGACGGAACTGTCGAACCGGCCATCGCGGGATTCGCCATATTCGGCACGGGCGAGGAAGCAACTACTGCCGCTCCGCACTGATTACAGAATCGAATTCCGGGATTAAGACTCGCGCCACACTTATTGCAGAACGCCATAGATCACCTCGTGCAAGGCAGTGAATTAAATAGTCCGCGCGAGTATACCGCAGATCAAAGTGGCGTGCAGAATGAGTCTAGCTCCACGGACGGGTGGCATAGTCCGTCATGGTGAGTCCAAGCAATAGAAACAAAAAAAACAGGGCGGCGACGATCACCAGCTTGGTGAGCTTTTCGCTGGCATGCCACACATGCATAAAGAAGAGAGCGACCAGGGTGGCTTTCAGCGTAGCAATACCCAAAGCAACTGCAGCGTTAAATCGGCCGAGTTCGATAAATGCAGCTTTATAGGTAACGTAGGTGCAGATGAGCAGAGTAGCCCAAATGCCGAAGTACATCTTCAGTGGCGATTTTGCGTGTTCAGAATTTGCGTGGTCAGCCATAACAAGTCTCACGGGTGCCGATCAATCAGATACAACAACGGAAAAAGATAGATCCAGACAATGTCAACAAAGTGCCAATAGAGCCCGCCGATCTCGACTGGAGTATGCCATTCCGGCGTGAAGCGTCCCTTCCAGGCCATAATTAACAGCCAGGCGAAAATGCCCAGGCCGATGATCATATGGAGCGCGTGCAACCCGGTCATGATGAAATAGAGAGAGAAGAATATTTCCGCATGACGCGGATTGGCGAACTGACCGGGATGCCCGGGGATTGGGACGTTCTCGAAACTGAAAGAGGCGCCTGGGACATGATGCTCTTCGAACTTGTCTTTGTACTCGTCTGCCTTGATACCAAGGAAGGTAAGACCGAGAAGCATGGTGATTCCAAGCATGACGATCAGGAGAGTTCGACGCGCCGTTTGGGCTGCCCAAACCGCGAGCACTACGGTCAAACTGCTGCAGATCAGAACAGCCGTGTTCGTGGCGCCGAGTGTAGCGTCGATGGATTTGCTGGCCGCGCCGAAATCGCCAAAGTACCATTGCCGGTAAACCAGGTAGGCACAGAACAGGCCGCCAAAAAACATGATTTCGGTACCGAGGAAAACCCACATCCCCAAGCTTGCCGCATCGCGCTGTTGTTGGGGCTCGGCAAAGTGGTGCAGCAATGCCGGATTGTGCGCCAAGTGAGCTTCGCCGTTGTGATCGTGAACCGCGGTAAAGGAGTTATCGGGCAACGGTCACCTCCTCCTTGTGAGGCGCGTCCAGTTCGTCATAGTTGTAAGCTTCCCAGGTCACGACGGGTTCTTTGTCAAAATTGAAAGTCGGCGGCGGTGAAGCCGTCATCCATTCGAGCCCGGCGGCGTTCCATGGATTGTCGGACGCGGGCTTGCCATAGCGCATGGACCAGAGGAAATAGACCATCGGCAACAGATACCCGACCCCGAGCACTGTAGCTCCCGCAGTCGATAGCACGTTCAACACCTGAAACTCGGGCATGTGACTGTAATCGAAGTAACGCCGCGGCATGCCCATGTAGCCGAGCACGAATTGCGGAAAGAATGTGAGATTGAAACCGATGAAGACGATCAGCGCGGCCAGACGCGCCCATCCCTCCGGATAGAGGCGGCCAGATATTTTAGGCCACCAGAAATGCATTCCTCCCAGGTAGCCCATCACCGCGCCTCCGACCATGATGTAGTGGAAGTGCGCCACGACGAAATAAGTATCGGTGACGTGGACATCGATGCCGAGAGCGGCCAGGAATAAACCTGTCAGGCCTCCCATGGTGAACAACCCCAGGAAGCCAAAGGCGTACAACATCGGAGCATCGTAATGGATGGATCCTTTGTACAGAGTGGCCGTCCAATTGAAAACCTTAATGGCTGAGGGCAACGCCACGGCGTAGCTCAGAAAGGAAAACACGAGCGCGGAGTAAACGGAAATCCCCGCTACGAACATGTGATGAGCCCATACCAGAAAACCGAAGACGGCAATTGCAATGGAAGAAAACGCCACGAAGCTGTAGCCGAAAATGCGCTTGCGCGAGAAGCAGGCAATGATCTCGGTAACCACGCCCATCGATGGCAGAATCATGATGTAGACCGCGGGATGGGAGTAGAACCAGAACAGATGTTGAAACAGAAGCGGATCGCCGCCGAGCTTCGGGTCGAAGATGCCTAGGTGTAAAGCCCGCTCGGCCGCGACCAACACGATCGTGACGGCGATCACTGGTGTGCCCAAAAGCTGAATGATGCTGGTCGCATAGTGCGCCCAGATAAATAACGGCAGTCGAGACCAGGTCATGCCCGGAGCACGCATACGGTGGATGGTGACCACGAAGTTCAGGCCGGTGAGGATGGAAGAAAATCCCGCAACAAAAATAGCCAGACCGGCTTCAACAAACTTGGTATTTGTAAGTGCGCTGAAGGGCACATAGAAAGTCCAACCGGTGTCGACACCGCCCGTCAGCATGCAATGCAACATCATCACGCCGCCAATGATGTAGAGGTACCAGCTGAGAAGGTTCACGCGAGGAAAAGCGAGATCTTTGGCTCCAATCATCATCGGCACGAGAAAGTTGCCGAGCACCGCGGGAATCGAAGGAATAAGAAAGAAGAAGACCATGACCATGCCATGCATGGTGAAAAGTTTGTTGTAGGTATCGGCCTGCACCAGATCGCCGGCAGGGGTGAGCAGCTCGAGCCGGATGAGCAGCGCAAAAAAACCACCGATGAAAAAGAAGAACGTGATCGAGATTAGATAAAGAAGCGCGATGCGTTTGTGATCGGTGGTAAGCAGCCACGACCACACTCCGTACTCCTTGTTCAGATAATTCTCGCGTTCAACGGGTTGAGTGATCGTGGTAGTAGCAGCCATACTCATTGCACCTGACTTCGGTTGGGTTGCGCATCCGGTTTTGCTTGCGCCTGTTCGCTGGTCTCAGTTTTCATCGGGCCTGGTCGCGGCAAGGGCAGGCCGGCGCTGGTTTTCGCGCCTCCAGCCGGTTTGTTCGCGGAGATCGATTTGATGTACGCAACTAAAGCGTTGACCTGCTCTTCGTTGACCAGCCCCTGGAACGTCGGCATGATCGGCTGGAAACCCTTGACCCGCTTCGCGCCTGGATCCAGGATGCATTCCCGCAGATAGTTTTCGTCGGCCGTGACGGTGCGGCCGTCTTCCAATTGAACCGGTTGACCGTACACACCCTGCAGATTGGGTCCGCGTCCTTGCGTGTCGGCGCGGTGGCACGTCGAACAACCGAGTTCAGCGAAAATTTTCTCTCCGCTCGCGGAGAGCGGACCACCGGAGGCGCCGTTCATCCACGCCTCATACTGAGCTGGCTCCTGGACAACGATGGAGCCGACCATGCCGGAGTGCTGCGTGCCGCAGTATTCCGCACAGAACAGGTGATACACGCCTGGCTTGGTAGCGCGAAACCATTCCACCGTGTAGCGGCCGGGAAGCACATCCTGCTTAATGCGGAAAGCCGGAATGTAAAAACTGTGAATCACATCCTGAGAGGTCATAATGAGTTTGACATCGCGTCCCACGGGAACGTGCAGCTCGTTGATTTCGCGCTGACCTTCGGCGTGTTCTACCTTCCACATCCACTGTTTTGCCACGACGTACACTTCAGTGGCATCAGCGGGTGGAGTGCGCTCTTTGAAGTAGACTACCGCGCCCCATGCAAAGATCACCATGAAGATGAGGAATGGAATCGCACTCCAGGTGATTTCCAGCGCATTGGAGCCTTCAATCTGTTCGGCGCGAACTCCGGGGCGATAGCGATATCGCGCGGCAAAAAAGATGAGGCAGGCAAAAACCAGCAGAGCCATCATCCCGGTCACGATCAGCAGGAAAATGTAGAGAGCATCCACGCGAGCCGCCACCGTGGAGGCCTGCTCCGGCCATAATGGAAAATTATTGAGCATACCGTGCCTTGGTTGCAGCTTTCTTATTCACCGCGCTGGCTACGGAGCGATCCAGTCGCCACAAAACCAGAATCAAACCGCCCAGCAGGAGAATCGTGGCGCCACCCGCCAGGCGCAGAATATTCGAGACCATGGCGCCATATTTTCCAGTCTCGGGATTGTAGTGATAGCAATAGAGCAGCACGGCATCGACGACGTTGCCGATCTTGCCTTGCGAAGCCTCCACCAGGCCCATGCGCAAATCCTTGGGCGGGAAATCCACGCCATAGAAGTAGCGCGAGATGCGGCCCTGCGGCGTAAGCACCATGATTGCTGTGGCGTGCGCGTACTGATTGCTTTTAGCGTCGTATTGATACTGAAAACCTACAGTCTTGGTCAGTGCATCAATTGAGTCGGGCTGGCCGGTGAGGAAGTGCCAGCCTGCCGCGGCGTTAGCACGGCCGTAACGCTTGACGTAATCGATCTTCTTCGCGGCGGCCATCTCTGGCGTTTCACGCGGATCGAAGCTCACGGTAATCACGTCGAACTGGTTGCCCACATCGAACTTCACCAGGCGCATCGCACTTGAGAGTCCGGCCAAGGCTTCGCCGCAGAGCATGGTGCAGTTGTAATAAACCAGGTTCAGGATGAGCGGCTTACGCCCGAAGTAATCGCCAAGCTTCACGGTCTTGCCAGTTTCGTCGCGGAAGATGAGATCCGGCGGAACTTGCGCGTCAAGATGCTGGTCAATGCCAACATTCTCCAACCGCGGCGGTCGCGTGTTCGCCGGAGGAGACATTACACCACTGTTGATCTGTCCCCATGCCGAGGCTGCTAGCAGCGCGAACGCCAACACAACATTAGAAATCGAATTGAGTTTCTTACTGCTCACTTCTTTTCACCCTTTTTAGTGCTCGCTGTATTCCTGCTTGTTTCAGCTTGATTGGTGGCACCTTCGTTGATCTCGCCCTGCGGACGCACCGGCAGTCCACGTTGTGCCAATAAATCCATGGCCCGTTCGATTGGGATGTGCACCGTTCCGGCTTTTTCGTCGACCCATCCATAGCTATACAGCTCGTCATCTTGCTGCAGCCGAATCCCATCGAGCTGACCGCGCTCGTCTTCTTCCAGCCGAGGACTGGGAAAAGCAGTTTGCGGATAACCGCGAGGAATGTTGCGCGTGTCTTCAGGAACATTCTTGACCAGCGGATTCACCTCAGACTGTGTGGCTCTCTCGCGGCGATCAAGAAGATTGTAAAAACCCTTGAGCCCGAACATGCAGAGCACGGTCACCACCACCAGGGTCAACAGAAAATAGAAAATCCCAGCTGCCTTCAGATCCTGGTGCTCGTAGCTCTCGCGCTCCTGGCTGTTCCCGTGTTTTGAGGTCTCATTCATCTCTTATTACTCGTGCGCCGGCTCCAGAACTTCATGGGCATCCTGGTCATAGGCTGGTACAAGTGGCAGCGAAGCCAGATTGCGGAAAAAATACCAAAGCCAGATTCCGCCGATCGCGACGGGGACAACGATGTCCGCCAAAGTGATGGCGAAGGTGGCGGAAAAATTCGCCTCGATGATCCAGAAAAGGTCCACATAGCGCATCACCATCAATAAGACCGCAACCCAGACCAGCCCTCGAATATTGCGCTTGAAGGAGCGCGAGAGCAGCATCGCAAAAGGGAGGGCAAAGTGAAATAGAACCAGACTCAGAGCAACAAATCCCCATCCGCCATTGATGCGCCGCAGATAGAAAGTGATCTCCGTCGGAAGATTGCCCGCCCAGATGATGAGCCACTGGGAAAAAGAAAAATATGCCCAGACCATGATGAAGGTCATCATCCACTTTCCGTGATCATGAACGAAATTCGGCTTCAGCAACTCTGACATCGGTTTGTAGTCGAAAAGAATGCGCTCGACGACAACCGCGAAACACATTGCCGAAAGCACTTCCCCAATCAGAATGATCAGGCCAAAGATGGTCGATATCCAAGTCGGATCGAGTGACATGACCCAGTCGATGGCAGCGAAAGAAATCGTGAATGCGTAAAGGATGAGGCCAGGCCCGGCGACCGCCTTGAAGCGCTGGCTGTTGTCCGGCGCGCCAGCGCGATCGGTTTGCTTCGACCACATCGAAAGCAGGAACGAGAGCACGTTCCAGATAGCGAAGTAGACGACCGCGCGGATCAGAAAGCCGGAAAAGTTCAAGTAACTTTCTTTAATGAAACTGTGTTTTTCGAGATGCTCCCGAATATGTAAATCCTGAATTGATTCGAGCGGCATCGCCCACGGATAAATGCGGTGCTGCGCGACTGCGATGATCATCGGAATGAACAGAACCGCCAGCAATGGAAGCGTGCGCATGGCCGCGCCGAGGATGCGCCGAATCACCGTGCCCCAACCACCGCCCGTCAAATGACGAATCATGAGAATCGCCATGGAACCGAGCGCCACACCCAGCCAGCACATAAAACCCAGCAGGTAGGCCCGATAAAACTTATCTGGCTCAACAAACGCCAGCACAGCGGCGATCACAGCGAAGACGCAGCCGATGACGAGCGAGCGTTGGGAGATTTTTCGAACCACCGGGGGCGGCGTCAAATCGAGTTGTGGAGTGACGGCGCTCATGGTTGGTCCTCTGATTTGGAACTTGCAGCCGGGGCAACGACGGGCAGAGTTGCACCGGATCCATCCACCCCAATGAACTTGGGCGGTTGCGACGGAACGGACTGTCCTGCGGGAACGTCTGCCATAGTTGAATTTTGACTCAACTGCAGCGCACGAATATAGGCCACAATGTTCCAGCGGTCCCGCGGCTGAATTTGCGAAGAATAATCGGACATGATTCCGAAGCCGTTGCTCATTACGTCGAAAAAATATCCCAGCGGCGCTTTTTGCAGGCGGGGGATGTGATAGGACGGGGGCTTGCGCGAGAAACCACGGGAGGGGATAAATCCGTTGCCATCGCCGAGAGGCGAATGGCACGGAGCGCAATAAATGTTGAAACGCTCGCGTCCGCGTTCCAGAACTTCCTTGGTCACAGGAAAGGGCATGTAGTCGCCGGGATTGTTGCCGATTTTCCCGGTATAGAAATATGTATCGGCGCGCAAGTCTCCGCGCGCCACAGCGCCATCGACCAGAGGACGAGCGCCGCGCTGATCGGGAAAGAAATCACTCTTCGCCAGCGGATTCAAGCGCGGCTGCACGTGCATATCGAGCCGGCAACCGGAGAGCAAGCCAATGCTTGCTAGCGCAATCACGATAGAGATTTGGCGAAGGCGCAGCATTTAGCTGGGCACCTCCGAGATGGAGCGCGGGGCCAGACCTTCCATGAATTTGCGCGTCCCCGCCGCATCATATTTGGGATCGGAAGAAAACACGATCAGGAAGAAGCGGTCTCTTGAGGCAAACGCAAAACGCGGCACGTTGAATACAGGGTGATACGGCATGGGCAAGCCATTCAGCGCGAGCATACCCAGCACTGCCGAGAGGGCGGCAAAAAGAATCGTCATTTCGAAAGTAATTACGATGAACGCGGGCCAGGAGTGCGGAGGCTTGCCGCCTACATTGATCGGATAGTCCACTGCCGAGATCCACCATTGCATCAGGTAACCGCTGAGCCCGCCAATGATGCCCCCAATCAGCACAACCAGGGGAACCGCGTTACGGTGAAAGCCAATCTCTTCGGCTAAACCCTCAATCGGAAACGGACTGTAAGCATCAATCTTTTGATATCCCGCCTGATGAGTTCGCCTGGCAGCGTCAACCAGCGCCTGAGCGGAATCGAATTCCACCATGATCCCGTAAACTGGATCGCGCTTCATTCCTTCACCTCCGCTTCCGGCAAGAGGGTACGCATCTCGAAGATCGAAATCGCCGGCAGAAGCCGCAGGAACAGGAACATGGCAGCGAGGAACATACCGATGGTGCCAATGTAGGTCATCCAGTCCCAGCGCGTGGGGTAGTACATGCCCCAGGACGACGTGAGAAAGTCGCGGCTGAGGCTGACGACGACAATAATGAAGCGCTCCAACCACATGCCCACCAGAACCACGAACGAAATCAAGAACAGCGCTACAGGACTGGTGCGTAATTTGCGAATCCACAGCACTTGCGGGATAAAGATATTGCACGCAAGCAGAAGGTAGTAAGCGATGGCATAGCGCCCATGCAGCCGGTTCCAGATGGTGAAGGCATCATAGCGATCGCCGCTGTACCAGCCCATGAAGGCCTCAATGCCATAGCCATAGGCGACGATCAATCCCGTCGCCAGCATTACCTTTGCCGAGTTTTGCAGATGGCGTTCGGTAATAAAATCTTCCAGGCCATAGATCTTGCGGATCGGAATAGCCAGCATCAAGACCATTGCGAAGCCGGAGTAGATAGCGCCTGCCACGAAGTAAGGGGGAAAGATGGTCGTGTGCCAGCCGGGGACGATGCCGATTGCAAAGTCGAAACTCACCACCGTGTGAACAGAGAGTACGAGAGGTGTGGCCAATCCAGCTAAGAGAAGATAAGCAGTCTCGTAGCGAAGCCAGTGTCGCGCCGATCCGCGCCAGCCCATCGCCAGGGCGCCATAAATCAAGCGCGCGGCAGGATGGGTCGCGCGGTCGCGCAGCGTGCCCAAGTCTGGAATCAGACCGATGAACCAGAACATCGCCGAGACCGTGGCATAAGTAGAAACCGCGAACACGTCCCACATGAGCGGACTGCGGAACTGCGGCCATACCCGCATGGTGTTGGGATAAGGAAAAAGCCAATACGCCAGCCAGGGGCGGCCTACGTGAATTGCGGGAAAGATTCCAGCGCAGGCCACGGCGAACAACGTCATCGCCTCTGCAAAGCGGTTGATGGAGTTTCGCCACGACTGGCGCAACAGCAGAAGAATTGCAGAGATCAGGGTACCGGCGTGGCCGATTCCAATCCACCACACGAAGTTAACAATGGCGAAGCCCCAACCAACGGGGATGTCGTCGCCCCAGATCCCGATGCCTTTCAGAAACAGGTAGCCGATGGCGTAGAGCATCATCATCGTAAGCATGAAGGCGACGCCGAAGCCGAGGAACCAGCCGTTCGACGCGGGACGGGTCAGCACGATGGCGCTGATTTTTTCCGTGACCGTGGCGAAGGTGTGGCCCGGCTCAATGACCGGCGCTCGCTCGTCTTCCATCGTCGTTTTGTATGGCTCGTTCATTGATTCATCGCCCATGCTTGTGGCGCGCAGAAGATCTTAGTCGCCTACGCTTTCAAATCTGGATTCGGGTTGCTCACTTCCGCCAGATATGTGGTTCGCGGACGAGTGTTGAGTTCGCCCAGAAGACTGTAATTGCGCGATTGCGCCTTTAGCTTTGAAACCTTGCTGTTGGGGTCATTGATGTTGCCGAATATAATCGCGTTCGCCGGACAGGACTGCTGGCACGCGGTCTGCAATTCACCATCCTGAATTTTGATTTCCTTGCCTTCACGCACCGAGGCAGTCTCGGTATCAATCTTGTGTTCGCTGATGCGCTGCACGCAATAAGTGCATTTTTCCATCACGCCGCGGCTGCGCACGCTGACATCAGGATTGCGCATCAGTTTGTA
>JBAVGI010000335.1:0-2182 GCA_049684755.1 Candidatus Sulfotelmatobacter sp. | reverse complement strand
CGACAGGACGCCGTCAAATTCGACCAAATCACATACATGGATATTCTGCGGCTCGGGTTGAAGGTGATGGATACCACTGCGGTGAGTCTGTGCAAGGACAATAACCTGCCTATGATCATTTTCAATCTCAATCAGCCGGGCAATATCCGCCGCGTGATTTCGGGGGAGAAGGTCGGCTCTCTGGTGACCGCCTGAGCGCGCAGAGCCAAAGCGTCCCCCCGCTGATCGGGTCCTACGAAGGCGGAGCTGCGCGTAACGCGGCTTCGGCGAAGCCGTCGCTGGTTCGGCAAAGAAAGGACCACCTGCCGGCGCTGAGCGGGATGCGGGCCTTCTCGGCGATGAACATCGTCTTCTTCCACTTCTTCAACCCGCAGTGGTTCGGGCCGTTTGCTCCCATCGTGAACAGCGGCTACACGTCGGTCAGCTTTTTCCTGCTGCTCTCCGGATTTGTGCTGGCCTACAACTACTCCGACCGGGCGCAAAGAGGCCAACTCAAGACGAGGAATTTCTGGATTGCGCGCGTATCGCGGCTGTATCCGATGTATCTCGTAGCGCTGCTGGTCTCCGTCGGCATGCTGATGGCGGAGTGGCACGCGCGGTCGCACGCGGAGTTTGCGTGGGGCGTGATTCTGACGCCGCTGATGCTGCAGGGATGGAGCCCGACGCTGTCGACTTTCTGGAATACGCCGGCGTGGACGATGTCCACCGAGGCATTCTTCTACCTGATTTTCCCGCTGGTGGTGCTGTGGAAGCGGCCGAAGCACCTGGGAAAGCTGGTGGCGATCCTGATCGGGTTGTGGTGCCTGGGGATGGTGCTGCCGAGCCTGTATGTGTGGTTCCATCCGGACGGGGTGCTGCACGCCAACCGGTATACGGATGGATTCTGGATTCGGGCGCTGAAGTTCACGCCGCCGCCTCACATACCTTCATTCCTGTTCGGGATGGTGCTGGCGGACGTGGATGCGTTGATTCCCCGGGCGGGACGGCAGCGGATGCTGCTGGCCGCAGTGGGGATCACGGGGGTCGTGGGGATGCTGTACTTTGGGAACCATTTCCCGTTTCCGCTGATGCACGACGGGCTGTTGATGCCGATGTTCGGCATGATGGTATTGGGGCTGGCCGGACACAATCTGATCGCGCGGTTCTTTGGGCTGGCTCCGCTGGTCGCTGTCGGGCAGGCCAGCTATTGTCTCTATATTCTGCACTTTAACCTTTGGGACCTCATTCATAACCATCACGTTGTGGCGCGGCTGGGACTGGCGAGATTCGACCCATGGCTGAGCTACGTGGTCCTGGTCCTGCTGGCGATTCTGGCGATGAAGTACATCGAGAGGCCGGCGCAGAAGGCGATCAAAAAGAGGTTTGGGCTGGCGGGGTGAGGAAGCCTGTAGTCGGTAGCCGGTAGCCGGTAGCCCGTAGCCAGTAGCACATCGTCGGTCCCGGATGGGGGGTGCCCCCCCTGACGGCAACGAGGGGTCAAAAATCGCGCTGTTGCAAACACGGCAGTTAGCCGAATGAGCGGCACGGCGGCGAGCGGTAAGTTGTGCCGCACGTATCAAGTGCGTTGGGGCCGTGACGTGCTCAACTGACGGCCGCGATGTGATCAGCCGAGGACGCGACGGCTCGATGTGATTGAAGGGCGGGCAGAAGCGAGACGGCTGTGTTTGATCAACCGGCGACCCTGAGTGACGGGGGTGAGGGCGCGATTGATCAAGGGACGGTCGTGACGGCAGCAGCCAGCTACCAGCGGCCAGCCGCTTCGCCTCCACGGGCGAGCTGGATCGATAAGCGACAAGCCCGGAGGCTGAAGGCTGTCCCGCGAATTATTCCCGTTTTGTGCATTGCACACCGCTGGTGTCTCTCAATGAAACGCTGCCTCCTCGATGCGAAGGAATCTCCGCGTCGCTCTGCGCCGAGGTTATATCCTCAGGGTGTGTCAGATCAGCTCCTCATCCCCGCTCCAGCCCAGGAAGCCGACGGCGGCAGAAAGGTGGATCACCTCGGCCACTACGGATTGGGAACAGATGCCCCTTGGTACCAGCCTCAGGATCTGACGTACTCGGAGCGGCAGCGTTTTAGCCAGATTGCGAGGAAGTCTGCGGAGGCGAAACGCCGGGCAATGAGCAAGACATCCCCGGCTGGCACGGTGAACCAGCCACTGCTTGACCCGAGCGCCTTGATG
>JBAVGI010000334.1:0-2321 GCA_049684755.1 Candidatus Sulfotelmatobacter sp. | reverse complement strand
TTTAACGTTCTATCGGAGTTTTTGCGGAAGAAGGACGCCGGGGCCCCAGAACCCTGTTCCGAGATCCAGAGTTCTTTCGACGCATTGAAAGCCAGGTACAACCTGACGGGCCAGGAATCCTACAACCTCGTCGAAGCCGGGCTCGATTCGCTGGATCTTGTTGTGTTCATGCATGAGCTTAAGGAGCATTTGAAGGATAAAGGCGCCGACATGCTGGCGAGGCAGGTTGATATAGGCGTGATTCAGCGCGTGAGCGTAGCAGAGCTGTTTCAATTGGCCGAACAGTTGGAGCGTGCTCCCGAAGAGGCACTGGCTTTGCTGCGTCATTCCCTGGCTGCATTCCGTGAAGAGCAGCGCGCGGCGGAAAAGCTGATGATGAGCAACGATACAAAGCTCATATTCGCGCCCCCGGCGCCTGCGCCCGTTCCGGCGCGACCGGTCCTGAATCATGTATTGCTCACGGGGGGTACCGGTTTCATCGGACCATTCCTGATGAAAAGCCTTCTGGAACAGACACGGGCAAAGATCCATGTTCTCGTCAGGGCGTCAGACGAAGAGCAGGGCCGACAAAGGTTGAGGGCCGCGATGGCATCGATGGGGCCCTGCGGCGCCGGACTGATGTCGATGTTTGAGGCGCGCGTCATTCCCATATGCGGCGATCTCGGACAGCAGAATCTGGGCCTGACGCAGGATG
This sequence comes from Candidatus Sulfotelmatobacter sp., assembly GCA_049684755.1. GTDB lineage: Bacteria > Acidobacteriota > Terriglobia > Terriglobales > Acidobacteriaceae > Sulfotelmatobacter. Next base: position 1,627 of record JBAVGI010000334.1, on the reverse strand, counting down.
TGTGGGATTTTCTCGCCAGTAGGATGGACACGGTGTTCCACAACGGCGCGACGGTGAACTATCTGTTCAACTACGACCGGATGCGTGAAGCCAACGTGCTTGGAACCAACGAGGTCTTACGACTGTCATTCGAAGGGCGGCCCAAGAGCCTGAATTACGTCTCGACGACTTTTGTATTTGGCTGGGCCGTGAAGAGTGTCTTGTACGAGACCGACCAGAACCAGGATATGGAGCTTCTCGATTTCGGATACAGCCAGTCGAAGTGGGTAGCGGAACAGGTGGTCCTCGACGCGCGCAGCAAGGGGCTTTCGGTCCGGATCTTCCGGCCCGCGCTGGTGAGCCCTTCCGTTACGGGCGGCGGCAACAACTTCGATATCGCGGTTCGTCTGGTTGCGTTCATGGTGAATCATGGCATTGGGGTAGACGCACTGAACCAGGTGAGTTTTGTGCCCGCTGACATTGCGGCAAACAACATTGTCGCCATCTCCACCGCTCCCGGAACGGAGAACAAAACTTATCATGTTGTGCGGGACGACTATGCGAACATGATGGATATTACCGACCTGATTACAAAGGCCACCGGGCGGCAATTCGAAATTTTCAGTGTCGCCGATTTTGTCCCCGAGTTGATCCGGAGATGCCGGAAGGAAGATCTTCTCTTCCCACTGCTCGATTTTCTGGTGGGCTCGGTGGATAACATCACCGCAATGGAATTCAAACGCTACGACAGCACCACCTATCAAGAGGCACGGAATGCCTCGGAGTGGGGCAAGGCCGATCCCTCGCTCGAAGATACGGTCAATGGAATCCTGAAATTCATGTTCCGCAAGGGGATCATTTCCGTCGAGGCTCGTGAGGCCAAGACGGTTCCGGAGCCAGTGCCCGCGCCCGCGGCAAGCGCTCGATTGGCCTGGTCGGATGCATAGAGCGGGAATACATTCCTCTATTGCTTTTTGAATACCAGCTTCTCGGAGATGCGCTGGCCGGTTTCAAATGTGCCGGAGGTGGTGAGCGTCAACTGCTGCCCATCGGCTGAAACCACCCACCTGTCCTTTTGCGTCACTTGATCGTCTCGCCGGTACATCGCATCCACGGTGTGGGAATCGACGAGTTGCAATGTCACGGTGTCGTTGCGGGAGTTCCTGAGGTCGTACGGCTTGCCGTCGAAGCGAGCTGTGTAGCTGAAGTCGCCCGTAAAGCGGACCCCATCGCTTCCGTCAGCTTCGATCTTGAGGGGCAACCCTTGCCGCATACGAGTCTTGCTTAGATCCTCGGTCCACTCGCCGGCGAACAGATCGCGGCCGGCCTTGGCGCTCCCGCTTCGCGTCCACACCGTGATCTGGTCGGCATGGCCGACGCTCACAGTCGCGATCGTCAGTTGGTTGCCATCGGCTGAAAGTTGTTCGCGAACCGTGGCCACCAGCGCTCCGTCCTTCTTTTCCTTCACCTCGGCGTGCCTTTTATCGATCCGGTCCAGTTCTACTTCATTGAATGCCGGGTTGCCCGCAACGGAGGTTTCGTGCCCCTTCCCGCCCGCCGTGAAATCCAAACGCTTATCGCCAGACATGACGACATGCACCCCGTCATGAAGATCGGTGATGGAGAGTTTGTTGGGGGGATCGAGGGT
>JBAVGI010000333.1:0-2023 GCA_049684755.1 Candidatus Sulfotelmatobacter sp. | reverse complement strand
CCAGACCGGATTTGAATTCGAGCGCGATCTCGACGAAGCAGCTTTCGCGGTTCACTACCCGGGAAATTGGCCGGGCGGAGGAACCGGTGAGTCGGCTCCAGAGCCGCGATTCTCCGAGGTATTGAAGGGGGAATTTCACGGCGAGCGCCTTACCGCTTACCTGCGGCAGATCGCGCAAGCGGTGGAGAACTATCAATCCATCGACATCTACACGCTTCGCGTAGAGGGCCGGTCGGTGCGAGTGGCGGTGCTTAATGCTGATTTGGTGGCGGCATCCAACCACGACGATCCGGCGGTGATTCGCGGCATGGTCGACCGCTCCAAGCGGCTGGCGTCACCGTTCGGAGGCCCGGCGCTGCTGCGTCAGTTTTATAAGCACGTCCAGTTTGCCAGCCTGGCGTGGGCTGTGGCGCGCATCGATCCCGCGGCGCTCGCGGGAAGTTCGTGGACTTCGCTGTTCACGACACCAGCCACGCTAGTCGTATCCGGAAGCTATCTCAGCGCGCTTCATTTGAATCTGAAAGTCGACTCGGTTCACGTCCGCGCCGAAGCTTTTACCAAGAGTCCCGAAGAAGCGCGGGCAATCATCGACAAAGTGAACGTATTCCTGGCATTGACGCATACGGGCGAAACTGAGGTAGGAATGCACGGTACCGACCCGGACGTGAAGGCTTTCTTCGACAGCATCGCGGCCAAGCAGGCGGATGATCGGGCGGTGGTCAATGCTTCGGTGCCCTTCGGCTTTTTGCGCAAGATGCTGGCGGAGCCCGGGCCTGAAGTGCCGCAAGCAAGTCAACCTTCGGCAGAACCGGCCGTAAAATCGCGTTAGGCTAGGCGCGACTAATCTGCAACTAATTGCTGCGGCAATCGTCTGATGCGTAGAGAGATGCTATGCGAAGAACTCCGCAGGTAGAATAAAGACAAATGTCGAGCCTTCCACTTCCGATCGCCGCTTTTTTCGCCGGCCTGATTTCATTTCTGTCGCCTTGCGTGCTGCCGCTCGTGCCGGGTTACGTTTCACTGATTTCGGGCGCGGGAGTGGATGAACTCAAATCATCACAAGGCCGGCTGATGCGGCGGGTGATGACCAATTCTGTTGGATTCATTCTCGGCTTCAGCGTCGTATTTATAACGCTTGGGGCGATCTCCACAGAGATCGGGCAGATTGCAGCGCAATACAAGCACACGCTCGCGATTGTGGCGGGTGTGGTCATCATTCTGTTTGGCCTGCACCTCACCGGCATTCTCAAGATCAAAGCCCTCTATTCCGATACGCGGTTGCACGAACTAAAAGGTGGCAGCACACCCATCGGCGCTTTTGTGATCGGGTTCGCGTTCGCCTTCGGTTGGACTCCGTGCATTGGGCCGATTCTTGCGGGTATTCTCACCCTGGCGGCCGCGCAGGATACGTTATCGAAAGGGATGATCCTGCTCGCAATTTATTCTTTGGGGCTGGCGGTGCCGTTTTTGCTCACGGCCCTGGGCGTGGAGCGATTTCTGAAATTTTATAGCCGGTTCCGCTCGCACATGCATGCGGTCGAAGTAGCATCCGGCGGTTTGTTGATCGCGTTGGGAGTTTTGCTGGTGCTGGGACGATTTACGCTGATCTCGAATTGGCTCTCGTTTTTGAACCGATTTGCTTTGTGAGTTGGTCCGAAGAACGCCGCGTAATCTGAAGTTTGGAATGGAGTGTTCTTGTGAAACGCAGTCCTCTTACGCTTGTGGTTGTTGCTTTCGCGGTTGCGCTGATGCTGTATGTCGGATTTCACGCAGCGCGCCGCAATGGTCCCTCGTTCGCGCCGCGGCTGGCGCTGGCCAGCCCGGCACCGGATTTCACTTTGCAATCGCTCGATGGCAAGACCATGCGCCTCTCGGATTTTCGTGGCAAAGCCGTGCTGCTTAATTTCTGGGCGACGTGGTGCGGGCCGTGCAAAATCGAGATGCCATGGTTTGTCGAATTGCAAAATCAGTACGCCTCGCAAGGTTTTCAAATCGTCGGCGTCGCCATGGATGATGCCAGCAA
>JBAVGI010000332.1:0-1520 GCA_049684755.1 Candidatus Sulfotelmatobacter sp. | reverse complement strand
GGCGTCGGCGGCGAATGGGGCGGCTCGGTGCTGCTCGCCATGGAATGGTCTCGCACCCACAACCAGCGCGGTCTGGTGGCCTCATGGCCGCAATTCGGCGTGCCCTGCGGGCTGCTTTTGTCCACGTTGGCGGTCATCGTATTCAGCAAATGGTCGGGCGATCAATTCGCGGTTTGGGGCTGGCGCATCCCGTTCGCGCTCTCGATCGTCCTGGTCGGCATCGGCCTCTGGATCCGCCTCGGCATTCTTGAAACTCCGGTGTTCCAGCGTCTGCTTGATACCAACAAGATCGAAAAAGCGCCGATCGTCGAGGTCATAAAAAGGCAGCCGAAAGAAATCATCCTCTCGGCGTTGTTGCGGATGTCAGAGCAGGCGCCGTTCTACATTTTCACGGCCTTTGTGTTTGCTTATGCGGTGGGCACGCTGAAGATGGAGCGCAATCTCATCTTGTCCGCCGTCTTGGTGGCGGCTTGCGTATCGTTCTTTACCATTCCGCTGGCCGGCCATTTTTCCGATCAGATCGGCCGCAAGAAGATGTATCTGATCGGCGTCGTGCTCATGGGCCTGTTCGGCTTCGTGTACTTCGCCATGGTGGATACCGCGACGCCCGCCTTGGTGTTCATCGCCATCGTGCTGTCTCTGATCCCGCACGATCTGCAATACGGTCCGCAAGCGGCGCTGATTGCGGAATCGTTTACCCCGCGGCTGCGCTACAGCGGGGCCTCGCTCGGTTATCAGCTGGCGTCGATCATCGCCGGCGGCCCGGCGCCGATCATAGCGACGGCGCTGTTTGCGTCGTATCACTCCGGCTATGCGATCTCCTGGTACATCGCTGCGTGCGCTGTCGTCAGCCTGATTTCTGCGGCGATGATGCCGGACTTCACCGGTAAATCGATTGGCGACGACGCTTACACCGAAGACTGACGTCGCTTCGATTTGCGAAAACTGTTCCGGGGCCCATGCGGCCCCGGAATTTTTTATGCAGTCAAGCCACTCAGCCCTTAAGGCCGCCGGCGGTGAGGCCCGACGCCATGAAGCGGCGCAGCCCGTAGAAGATCGCGATCGGCGGCAACGAATAAAGGATGGCGATCGCCATCATGTAGTTCCACGGCGCGTCGTCATCGTCGAAGAATTGTTCCAGCGCCATCGCCACTGTGGTGTGCTTCTCCGACATCAGCAGCATGTATTGATAGAAATAGTCGTTCCACGCGAACAGCAGCGCGTAGGTGCCGACGGCGGCCAGCGCCGGAGCCATCAGCGGCAGATAGATGTGCAGATAGAGTTGCACCGCCGAAGCGCCGTCGATGCGCGCGGCGTCGTCGAGCTCGCTCGGAATGAACTTGGCGTAATACTGCAGCACCAGGATGGCGTAGGGCGTAGCGAACGTCACTTCGGCTGCGATCACCGCCCAGGGATTATCTCTGAGCCCGTAAATGTGCATGATGCGTAGGAACGGGATGATCAGGGTCGAGGCGGGAATCGCATAGGTTAAAAGCGCCACGCCTGAGAGCGTCCAATCC
>JBAVGI010000331.1:0-4942 GCA_049684755.1 Candidatus Sulfotelmatobacter sp. | reverse complement strand
TCTTGCCGTCGGGATTATTTGGATCCTGAACCTCTTGCCCATTGGCCGCCTGGCCGGGAGGAGCCTGAGCAGGGGGAGGCAACGGCTTCTCGCCTCCACCGAAGAATCGGGAGAAAAATCCCGTAACACCATTCTGCTGATCACAGGTCTCGCGGGGCTCCGTTCCGGCGACAAACGCCGCCGTGTAATCGTCCGGACAGGTAGGTGTCGCCAGGCGGTTTGTAACTTTGTCCAGTTGCACGTCCACGACTCCAGTGGGCTGGGAGAAGGGCTTCATGTCCTTATATTGCGGTAGCAAGGACGCCTTCTTCATGAAATCGCTCCAGATGGGTCCGGCGGTTTGCGCGCCGGTAAGGCGAATATCGCTGTAATCGTCGTAGCCGACCCACACGATGCACAACAAGTTCGAGGTGTATCCCGCGAACCAGCCGTCGTGGGAAGTGCCAGTTTTACCTGCGGCAGGCAGAGTGAAGCCGCGCAGGCGAACGGCCGTATAGCCGAGGCCGTTGTTGATCACTCCTTCCATCATGCTGGTCATGATGTAGGCGATGCGGGGATCGAGTACCTGGCGCTGGTCGGGCTTGAAGTTCGCCAGCACGTCGCCTTTCGCATTGCGCACGGAGTTGACCAGTACCGGAGAAAGGCGCTCGCCGTTGTTGGCGAACGATGTGTATGCCGCGGCCATATCGAGGGGCGTGGCGTCGTAAGAGCCGAGCGCCATGGCTGGCGTTGGCTTCACCGAAGTTATTCCCGCGGACTTGGCCAGGTCCGCGACCTTGTCGTAGCCCACTTCTTCCGCCAATTTCACCGTGGCATTATTTAGTGACATGGCCAGCGCGTAGCGCAGCGATACGTCGCCGTGGTATTCCTCTTTGTAATTGCGCGGCTCATAGATTTGATCGCCGTAAGCGAAACTGGTAGGCGCGTCGGTCACGGTCGAGGCCGGGGTAATCACAGTCTGAGAGCCATCCACTCCCGTGTTCATGGCAGCGGCATACACGAACGGTTTGAATATTGAGCCAGTGGGTCGCTTCGAAAGCGCGTGATTTAACTGGCTGAAACCGTAATCGCGTCCTCCGACCAGAGCGAGAACTGCTCCGGTATGCGGGTCGAGCACTACCATGGCTACTTGCGCCTGCGGGCCAGGCGCTACAGTCGTTTCAAATTTCTTTCCGACCTTCTTCCGTTTGGTGCGAAGTTTCTTCACTTGCTCGTCCACCAGCTTGATGCCGGATTCAACCGCTTGCGCGGCGGCCTTCTGCAGGTCGGGATCAAGCGTGGTGTAAATCCGGTAAGACTCGTCGTTCAAATCGTGTTCGCTGAACTTGTTAATCAGCGTATCCCGCACCATGTCGACGAAATACGGCGCATCACTGGCTTCTACATTCGGTGGCGCCAGTTTCAGCGGCGAGGACTTCGCTTTCTCCGCCTGCTCGCGGGTGATGGCATGGGTATCGACCATGGAGTCCAACACAAGATTACGGCGCTCCAAAGCGCGTTCGGGATGCCGATAGGGGGACAACCGGCTGGGCCCCTGGATGATTCCCGCCAGCAGCGCAGCCTCCGGCAGCGTGATGTCCTTTAAGTCTTTATTGAAATAAGCGCGCGAGGCTTCGGCAAAACCGCTGATGGCAAAGGAACCTCGCTGCCCCAGGTTGACCCAATTGCCGTAAAACTCGAGGATCTGCTGTTTGCTGAACTTCTGTTCCATCTCCTCGGCGATCAGCATCTCCGTCAGTTTTCGGCGGATGGTTTTTTCCGGCGTGAGGAAAAAACCGCGAGAGAGCTGCATCGTGATCGTTGAACCGCCCTGCTCGTGACGCTGCCGGGTCAGATCGATCCACATGGCTTCGAACATACGGATGAAATTCACTCCACCATGCTCGAAGAAGCGGCGATCTTCGATGGCCAGAACGGCATCTACCATCACTTTGGGGATGTCGTTATATTTCACGACCTCCCGTTTGGAGCGTTGTCCCGCATCGAACAAAGCAGTCACCAACTGCGGTTCCAGTTCGTATGCCGAGAGATCGCCGCCCTGGCTGGTGATGCGCTCCACCTGTCCATCGTGGATTGTGATGCGGGCCGCTTCCGGGCTGTGATACGACTCGGGCCCGGGAGTAATCTCGATACCGCCACTGATTAAGCGAAAGCTTCCCAGCGGCGACTCGCCCTCTTTGTCGGTATAGCCGGCTCGCCGGAGATCCGTAGCAATCTCTTTGGCGCTGGTCTCGTCGCCATCATGAACAGTCCTGGGCAGAGCGTAGATTTTCGCGGAATTGGTGAAGACTGGCGACCGGAAGCGTTGCGCGATAATCCGGTCGTATTTGATATAGAAATAGGAAAAAGAGCCACCCAACGCCATCGCCGCCACGAGAAAGACGATCAACGCTGCACGCACCACGGGATCACGCGGGAGACCGGGTATGGTTTTCCCGCGCTTCTCTTCACTTTTCGGGATCTTTATTTTGATCGCCACTCTTTAGACTCTAACGCCCACTGAAAAACCTCTCTGCTCGTCAGACGAAGGGACGCACGAAAAGGTTTGATCGGCGGTTTTTCCCTATTGTCGCTGCCAGCTATGTCGTCTCTCAGAAATATTTCCCTGAGGATTGTGTATCCATTGTACCGCTGCAACGGCTAACAAAAAGAGACCCGCAGTACATGCGGGTCTCTTGGCTGTTAATACTCTGACATGGGAAGAAGTAGCCAACTGGAAGCGAGTCCAGCGATGCGGTCCGTTAGTTGGGGTCGGCCACCGCCCAGGCGCCGTCGATCGAGGTCACGGGAGTAATCGGCGCCGTCAAGACACCGCCGGAACCAACCTCCAAAGGCGCCAGCGTCGAGTCTGTATTGTCGTAAACGAAAAGAAACGCTCCGCTTTGATCAAACTGACCCCAAATGCCAGTCGGCAGACTTGTGAACGGCAGCCCAATCGAGGTCAGCGCCCCAGTCGAGGTGTTTAGCTGATAGCCTTCGATCGGATTATATGTGCCTATGTCACTGATGCTGAAAGAGTAGACCAGATCGCCGCCGGCATTCGGCGAAACCGCGATAGCGTATGGCGAGAAACCTGAGGCGGTAAGGAATGGCGATCCAATCACCGGGGTGATCGCCCCTGCGGTCGTCCCCGATTGCGTAATGCTAAAGACGTACAGATAGGGATTGCCAAAAACCGTGCTCGTCGTACCAATTAAATACTTGCCCGACGGATCACCCTCGACCTGCAGCATACCGTATGCATTCAGCACGCCACCTACATTGCCGCTGAAGGGACTGCCCGAGACTGCGGTAAGGGAACCGCCGCTGCTGATGCTGTAAGCCGCTATTGCAGGAGTGACGCTGGTGTCCGTCGACGCGGATGTAACGTAGAGGTATAGTCCGAGCCCGTCAGTGGCCAAGTTCTCCGGCAGGAATGGGAGGACTTGCGAACCAGCCGGCGTTAGAGCGCCGCCTGTGCCAATCTGGTATACGTAAACCGCATCTCCACTTTGGTTCAGCACGAATAGCAGAGTGCCTGCCGGATTCGTGATCATGTTTTGGGTGCCTCCTATAGTGCCGCCGATCAGATAAGAAGCGCTGAATGGGCTTCCACTTATCGCCGTCAGATCCCCGCTCGAACTGATCACCGCGCCATAGATTTGTCCGGTTCCTCCAAACAAGGTGTACACATACTGACCCTGCGCTACGACCATGGCTTGGCCTCCACTGTTTTGCGGAGTGTTAGTGAGCCCAGTGTAGTCTACAGTTGCTGCGAAGGTTCCCGCACTTGTACTCAGAGTGTACCCATCGATCGTGCCTGCAGGATCCCCGGCGAAAACAAAAGCCGTAGCCGCGCTGCTTGTAGTGCCGCCGCCGCTGGAGAGCCCCGTGCCGGTGGACGTGCAGCTGGTTCCAAGATTGGGTCCGCTGGCGCAGTTGTAGTGATCGCAACTGGCCAGGCCCATCATGGCCAGAGCCAGGATCAGTATTAAGCTTGCTTGCACTCGCATCGTCATAAAGTCTCTCCGCCTCAGCCTCGCTCTGCCGTTTGCAGTTTTGGAAGCATTCCCGATCTGGATGTAAAACTAAACTTTCGGAAGTTGCCCGGCCTGTTGTCTCTAAAGCTTTTCAGAAGATTCTCACTGTTGGCGATCTTAGGAGGAAGGTAACGTGATGGCAACGTTACGAATGTCACTAGGTTAATCGTCCGGTTAGCATGGCGATGCTGGAAAGTAGACGGACGCGAAGACACTACGTGCAGGTTTTCAGGTTTGCCGGTTTAGAGAGGTTCAAAATGGATCACTTCAGGGTCGCGGCGATCAGACAGGCTAGAAGCCTTTGTTTCCGCTGTCTGGACTGAAGTGCATATCAAAGGAATAGCCCGGCAAATTGACCGTCACGGTATAGTTGACGGCAACGAAAACGGATGAAAGACCCGGCGTATTGATGCGCTGGACTGTGATTTCCTTGGCATCGATCGGAAGGTCGTGCTCTTTGGCCTTCTTAAGCACATCAGCGCGAACGTCTTCGTCGGTCTTTGAAAGAATGGCGCTGTCCATCATCGCAACGGTCTTGAGATCGTCCTGAAAGCTGTAATTGGCGAGCAAGGGCGGAGCCACCTGAAACAAGCCGACCACCACGGCCGCGAGCACAAGAAACCCCATGAACGCTTTGATGATTCCCATAATCCTGAAAATTGCGCCGCAGCCGGCGCAAACTCAGCTCCGGGGCGGCAGCACTCCTTGAAAATGTTCCACTACCGACGCGATCGTAACATCGCGCAGCTCGCGAGTCGAGCGTAGAACCACTTCCACAGTACCTTCGGTAACCTTCTTCCCCACCGTGATTCTAAAGGGGATGCCGACCAAATCTGCATCCTTGAATTTCACTCCCGGGCGCTCGTCACGGTCATCGAGAATTACATCGAAGCCGGCGGCTTCGAGGCGGGACGCAATGTCGA
>JBAVGI010000330.1:0-2358 GCA_049684755.1 Candidatus Sulfotelmatobacter sp. | reverse complement strand
GACTTGGTGGAGGCGCTGAAGCAGGGCCAGGTCGCGGCCGCGGCGCTTGATGTTTTCAACGAAGAGCCTCTGAAGAACTCGCCCTTGCAGGCCATGCAGAATGTGATTCTAACTCCGCACATCGGCGGTTCCACACACGAAGCGCAGGAAGCCGTCGGCGTGCAGATTGCGCAACAAGTCCGGGAATATCTGAAGCACGGCGTGATTCAGAATGCGGTGAACGTACCTTCGGTTTCCGCTGAAGAGTATGCGGAAATGCAGCCTTACATCGTGCTGGCGGAGCGTATGGGAGCTTTCCTCGCGCAGATTTCCGCAGGCTCGATAGAAGAAATTTCGCTGCGCTACAGCGGACACATTGCCGAGTGGAAGACGGAATTGATTCGGAATGCGGCGATCAAGGGCATCCTTAACCAGGCGCTCGACGAAAAGACAAATCTGGTGAATGCTGCATCTGTCGCGGACCAGCGCGGGCTCCGCATCCACGAGTCGCATAAGGCGAAGGCCTCCACCGGCGGCGCTGGCAGCGTGCTCTCGCTTTTTCTGAAGAGCTCAACCGAAGAGCACATGGTGAAAGGCGCCGTACTCCACGGCACCGCGCCCCGGCTGCTGCACATTGATGACATCGATGTGGAAGCTCCGCTGGAGCGAAACCTGATTTATCTGCGGAACCGCGACGTCCCCGGAGTAATCGGCAAAGTGGGAACGATCCTGGGCGAAAACGAAATCAATATCGCAGATTTTTCGTTGGGACGCCGCAGCGGGGAGACATCTTCAGAGCCGCGGGAAGCCATTGCCGTAGTCCACGTGGACGGGCGCGTCCCCGATGATGTGCTACGCAAACTGGAGGGGATTCCTGCCGTGCGGCAGGCTAAGGCGGTGCAGTTGTTTTAGAGATTGCCAAGCGCCAATTTTCGCTTGCCGAGTTTGAAACTCTTCGCACGGACCAATCGGCAATCGAAAATTGCAAATCGGAAATAGATTCCCCGATGCGGTCTGCTTGCTTGTATCAGTTCGACCCGTCCCTCCGCAGCTTGCGTCCTTCGGCCAGCAGAGACATCGAATGCATTAGATTCTGCAGCGTGACAATGCCGACCAAACGTTGATCCTCGACCACCGGGATAATGCTTAAATTACGCGCCGTAAGTTTGCGGAAAGCCGAGGCCAGCGACTCTTGCCGCAAGGAGACTTCGAATAATTTGTTCATCACCGCCTGAACATATCCGTTACCTTCCGCGCGCAGCGCGTCCAGAATGCGTTGCCGGGAAATCACGCCCACCATATCGCTGCCGCGCACCACGGGAAAATCATCTTGCAGCGAATGTACTGCTTTATCCAGCGCGTCTTCGAGCGTATCCGCCGGAGACAGAGTAGAAAAATCGGTGAGCATCACTTCCTCGAGCCGCACATTGTCCAAAACAGATTGGAAGATGACCGCGCGTTCTTCGAGTTGCGCTGCCGAGAAGATAATGACGCCGACCATAGTAAGCCAGGTATTGCTAAACAAACCTGCAATCATCAGAACCATGGCCAGCGCATGGCTGATGGAAACAGCGCGGCGGGTGGCGGCGGAAGAATCGATGCTCCGCGCGAAGTAAGCGCGCAGAATGCGGCCCCCATCCAGAGGATATGCTGGCAGAAGATTGATTCCCGCCAAATAAATGTTCGCCCACACCAGGCTGCGCGGCAGATTGCTTGACGTCAGAAAAGGCCAGTGCCAGAGATTTATTCCAGGTACGGCTGCGTAGATCACGCCCGCCGCAATCAGCGCAAACCCAAGATTCACCAGGGGGCCGGTGAGAGCGATGCGGACCTCCCGCTTCCATACTCCTGTCGCGGACTGCGGCGTTTCCGCATGCGATTCGTCAAACACGGTGACGCCGCCGAGCGGCAAAAGGATGACCGCCTTGGCTATCAATCCTTCGCGCCGGGCCACGAGCATGTGTCCGATTTCGTGAACCGCGACGCAGGCGAGCACGATTCCCACGAGCGCGAGGTCCCGCGGCCCATTGGCCGAGGGATGCACGCTGTACTCCGTCCAGAAAACAAACAAGGGGAGGATCAGGAACGTCAGGTGGAGTCGAACCTCCACTCCGAATAGCCGGCCCACGTGAACCGAAAAACTTCTCATAAGTTTTGACTACTACAGTTATTTTACATGGTCAGATATATTGGGCTCGGTACCCGAAAGTACAGAGCCATGCGCGTCATCGCCGGCAAATATCGCGGACACCTTCTGCGGGCGTTGCATGGCAAGGATACCCGGCCTACCTCCGACCGCCTGCGCGAGACGCTGTTCAATGTGCTCACGGCGGGCAATCCTGCGGCGCTCGCGGGTACGGTATGGTTGGATTTATTTGC
>JBAVGI010000329.1:0-2544 GCA_049684755.1 Candidatus Sulfotelmatobacter sp. | reverse complement strand
ACCGTGGATGAGACCGCCACGCGCCCCACAGTACCAGCGAAGGCACGTCCCTTGTCGAGGGTAAAGTAGGTGTGAGTCTTAGGCTGGAGAGGGATGTCATCGTGTACTTCGCCGCGTACGGAACGGGCGCTCACGTCAGCGGAGGTCCACTCGGGAATGGTAGCGTCAATATCGCCACTGTGGCTGGTCAGCCGGTATTCCCCGCTGTTGCCAAAGTCACCGATGTAATTGATCCTGCCGCTGGTGGAGACCACCTGCACCAGCGAGCCGTTCACGCCATTCAGGGTGACTTCGCCACTGAGCGAGTCGACCTCCACGTGTCCATTCTTTATATTGTCCAGGTTGACGGCACCGTTCATGGTCTTCACATGCACATGGGCGTTGGAAATGTCCCGAACATCGACATTTGCGCCGGGGCCCTCCAGATTGACATCGCCATGGAGCTTTTCGGCATGCAAAGTTCCGGTGCTGGAATGTAAAGTTACGCTCGCATCGGCCGGGACCAGGATTTCGTAGTCCACGCGTCCGGAGTTAACGTCGGCGCCAGGAAGCAGGTGGGATTGAATGTCCACTCGATTGCCGCTCTGGTTGTTATCCACTTCAACTTTGTCGGAGTGCAGAATGGCAGTTACCATCACCGTGTTACCGGGCGAAGGTTTCACCGATATCGAGCCATAGGGATTGATCACCGATACGCCCGCGCGCGGTCCTACTGTGAAGTGAAGCTCCTTTTTGCTTTCGGCCACCAGCGTCCCCAAGAGGATGATGGTGACCGTGGCCAGCCCTGCCGCGCGTTTACTCAACATAGGTGACTTCTCCCACGCTAGCTGTTTTTGATTTTGCGGTAAATAGTTCACGAAAAGCTCTACCATCAAGGCTGATCCATCTAGGGCCGATCCATCTAAGGCCGATCCATCGCCATTTCGAACAACATGGATTTCTGCTGATAGGCGTCCATTAAGGCGCGCCGTGCGTCTTCATCATTCGGGCTTTCGTTGACCGCGATCTGGTCATCCCGAATGGAATCATTCACCCTTCGTAGATTTTCTTCATATTGACTTCGCACCGTTGGAGGATTCTCGGACACTTCCTGCAGCAGGTCCTCATCATTCAGCCCGGATGGGTTCAAGACCGGCTCCACCAGCGCGGCTTGCTGACTTGGCCGCTCGGGCAGGGATTGCCGCCGTTCGCGGATTCCCACGGTAAGAAGCAGGAGCGCCGCCGCGGGTACAAGCCACCGCGCCCAACCCCAACGGGCGGCAAAAGGCGCCGCATCGAACCGGCCGCTCACCGGTTGAGGACGGATCAGCCCCTCCTGCCGCAACGCGATTTCAATGGAATTCCAAACTCTCGGGCTGGGTTCGTCGCTGGCCTGCAATTCGCTGGCGGTGGCGACGATCAACTTAAGTTCTTCCAACAACTCGGAACAGGCTGGACACGTTCTCAAATGAATACATTGTTCCTGAGTGCTTCCGTCTTCCACTTCCGCCAAGCTTTGCTGCAGCTCAACGCAATTCATACGACCTCTCCCCGAATCTACTGCGATTCAGATTTCACCGCAGTTCTAACGCCCCTGCCGAGGTTACCAATGTTCCTCGTTACTGTTCTTTTGCTGATCTACTAACCTGCTCGAGACTTGGCGGCCTTTTCGGCTCTATTCATCTTGAGCAGGTCGCGCAACTTCATGCGCGCCTTGTGCAATTGTGACTTGCTGTTACCGATCGAGCATCCCACCAGTCCGGCGATTTCATTATGCTCGTATCCTTCCACATCGTGAAGGACAAAAATCGTTCTGTAGCCGGGAGGGAGATCGTTCACTGCCCTCTGTAACTGTAACCGGTCAATCGACCCGGCCAACGCCACGTCATCCGCCCCAAAATCCTTCTTGGGTAAATCATCCTCGCTGCCCTGCGTGGCTTCCTCCAACGAAACCACCGGAAGACTCTTTTTCCTCAAATGCATCAGCACGACATTTACCGACAGCCGATGCAGCCAAGTGGAAAAAGCAGACTCTCCGCGAAATGTTCCAATCTTGCGATAGAGCTGCAGAAACGCTTCCTGCGCCAAATCTTCCGCCTCAGCCGTATTCGCCGTCATTCTAAGACAGAGTGAATACACACGACGCTTATGCCTGTCATAGAGCACCTGAAACGCTTCCGCGTCCCCCTGCTTGGCCCGCTCGATGGCTTCGGCCTCGCTGAGTTCAGTGCTGGATTTCTGTCGTGGGTCGGTCAAATAGTCTTTTCCGGCCGCACTCATTGGGATGCGGCATAAGTAGTTTATGTTGTATCGTTTGCGTCCCTTCCCGAAATGAGCAGGGAGCTCCCGCAGTTCCAGAATATCAGAGTATTTCTACCGAGTTTTGGAGCGGTTTTGCCGCGCCCCCGGGGAATGAACATGGTTTTGCAAAGCCTTCGCGTTGACAGGTTTGGATGCAGGATCCTCCCTAAGCTATAAACCCTAAGCAACCGGAAGAGTAGCGATTGTGTGGAAAATGGTAGAGTTCCCGGGGGAGGAAGTGCCACCGAGCCTTCTCGGAGTCTG
>JBAVGI010000328.1:0-5401 GCA_049684755.1 Candidatus Sulfotelmatobacter sp. | reverse complement strand
TGCTCAGATACTGATGGATAAACTGCACCGCAACCGATCCTTCACCAACTCCGGAGGCCACGCGTTTTATGGAGCCGTGGCGCACATCGCCGACGGCGAAGATGCCGGGAACATTGGTCTCGAGCAGGAACGGGTCGCGCTCAAGAGTCCATCCTTTTGTACGTTGCCCGTCTCGGATCAGGTCAGGGCCAGTCAACAGGAAACCGCGCTCGTCGCGCTCGACGAGATCGGCGAGCCAATCGGTGCGCGGCAATGCTCCAATGAAGATGAACATCGCACTGGCGGGGACGCGCTCGATCTTGTTGGTATCGGAACAGAGCACGGAAATTTCTTCGAGATGAGTTTCGCCGTGAGCTTCGGCCACGCCGGCATGGGTCCAGATCTGAATATTCGGAGTCTCTTTGATCTGGTCGATCAGGTATTGCGACATAGTGCTGGAGAGCGATTCGCCGCGCACAAGAATAATGACGCGCTCCGCGTATCTGGCGAAGTTCATGGCGGCTTGACCGGCGGAGTTCGCGCCGCCGACCACGTAGACGATTTCACCTTTGCAGGAAAGCGCCTCGGTGGCGCCACCGCCATAGTAAATTCCCGCACCCTGCAACCGGTCTACGCCTGGAGCCGCAAGGCGGCGCCACTGCACGCCGGTCGCGATCATGAGCGCGTGACAGGAAATCTCGTTTCCATCCGCCAGCTTGATGATCCGGTAAGAGCCTTCGGCACGGACACCGACAGCTTCCTGGGACAGGATCTCGACTCCGAAACGCTGAGCCTGCACGACAGCGCGTCGGGCCAGATCGGCGCCGCTGAGGCCGGTGGGAAATCCCAGATAGTTTTCAATGCGGGAGCTCATCCCCGCCTGGCCGCCGGGCGCTTCGCGCTCAATCATTACCGTGTGCAGACCTTCGGAGGCTCCGTAAACGGCGGCGGCCAGACCGGCGGGGCCTCCACCGACAATCGCTAAATCGTAGAAGCTGGTTTGAGCGCGAGTGCGCAGCCCGACTTTTTGCGCGACATCTGCGGGTATACCTTCGAGAAGCTTGGTTCCGTCGGGAAAAAGCACGATAGGAAGATTAGCCGCCTCGGGACCCAGGGCTTCCAGCAGCAGCTTGGTTTCCGGATCATTCGCGGAAAGCTCGACGTCGATCCATTGGTAGGGAACGCGATTGCGCGCGAGAAAATCGCGCAACTCGTAGGAGCGGGGCGACCAGCGCGTACCCAGCAAGCGAATACCTTGAAAGGTTGGGCGAAACGAGGCTTGCCAGTCATCGAGCAGGTCGTCGAGTTGCGGGTACAAGTGCTCCGTCGGAGGGTCCCAGGGCTTCAGGAAAAAAAAGTTGATGCTGGCCTGATTGATGGCGCTGATGGCGGCGTTGGTATCGGCATAAGCAGTGAGCAACGCCCGCTTCGCGCCCGGGAAAATTCCCATTGCCTGCTGCAGGAATTCAACTCCATCCATGTGTGGCATGCGCTGGTCGGCAAGCAGCAAAGCCACGTTGTCATTGCGCACCTTCAACTGCTTTAGCAGATCGAGCGCACCCTCGGGCGAATCGCTGCCGATGACGCGGTATTCAGCGCCATACTGCGAACGAAGATCGCGCTCGATCGCCCGCAGAACATCAGAATCATCATCCACACTCAACAAAATTGGCTTGGGCATTGTAGATCCGGTTTCGCGCTCTCGGACAAAAAGATGCTCCCAGACAGCATGGGTTGCTTGACGGTTTGATTAGATACCAAAATTGGAATTTGGTCGCGCAATTCATTGGGCAGGTGATGTAATATTTACGGACAACTTCGGAAGCTGGCGCGTCCACAAGCCATCCAAGTAAAGCAAATCCTCTGGTGATGCGTGCTCTTCATGGTTGGCAGACTCGCAACCTTGGCGCGAGGGAGTTCCGGTCTCCTTGCTCAACGGGAGCGCGGGCGAGTACTGAGTACCGTGGGTCCTGAGTACAATGACTTCCGAGTTTAAAAGGTAAGCAGGCAAAAACATTTCAAAGAGGAATCCAATGGCTGAAGCGAAATCCACCGCAAACGAAATCGAAATTTCCCGTGATCGCCTCGCAGAGCTGTTGAACGAAGATCTTTCCCGCGAATATCAAGCCATCATCGCCTACGTGGTTTATTCCCAGGTGCTCAGCGGCGCTCAATATATGGACATCGCCGCGCAGCTCGAAATCCATGCCAAGCAGGAACTCGACCATGCCCTGATCCTGTCGCGGCAGATCGACTATCTCGGCAAAATGCCCGTGGTCACTCCCAAGCCAGTACGCACGTCGAAGGACGCGAAGGAGATGCTTCGCTACGATCTGGATAATGAAAATGAAACCATACGCAATTACCGGGATCGCGTGGGACAGTGTGAAGCTCTCGGAGAATACGCGCTCGCGGAACAGATTCGCCAGATCCTGGTACAGGAGCAGGACCACCAAATCGATTTAGCTACGGCCCTGGGAGAAGACGTTCCGGACCTTGGCCGCGGTCCGCAGAGACGCGCGCTGCGCGGACGTCGCTGATCTCGCTTGCATCATCCAGTAGGAACTGGAGTGCAGCACAGGGATTGTGATTGTTATCGGTGCAATCCGAGCGAGCGCTTGTGGCTTGGTCGGGACACCTGGTTGTTTTCTCGTTCGTTTCGGCACAAAAAATCGGTAAATGTAAATCGGTAGACAAGGAGATAAAGATATGCCCACTATCACCACAAAAGATGGCACAACGATTTACTACAAGGACTGGGGAAAAGGGCAGCCGATCGTGTTCAGTCACGGTTGGCCGCTCACGGCGGACGACTGGGACGGACAGATGCTGTTCTTCGGCCAGCGCGGTTATCGAGTGATCGCGCATGACCGCCGAGGGCACGGCCGTTCCACGCAAACCTGGGATGGAAATGACATGGATACCTACGCCGACGATCTGGCGGCTCTGACGGAAAAACTTGACCTGAAGAACGCCATCCACGTAGGGCACTCCACCGGCGGCGGGGAGGTCGCCCGTTACATCGGGCGGCATGGCTCAAAGCGAGTCGGCATGGCGGTGCTTATCAGTTCGGTGCCGCCGCTGATGCTGAAGACGGATAAGAATCCCGGCGGCCTGCCGCTGTCAGTGTTCGATGGCCTCCGAGCCGAGATGGCGAAGAATCGGCCGCAGTTTTATAAGGACATCACGCTGCCGTTCTATAGCTACAACCGGCCTGGGGCAAAGATTTCGGAGGGTATCCGGGAACACTGGTGGCTGCAAGGCATGTTGGGAGGAATGAAACCCCACTACGATTGCATCAAGGCGTTCTCGGAGACGGACTTCACGGAGGATCTTAAGAAGTTCGATGTGCCGACGCTGGTGATGCATGGCGACGACGATCAGATCGTACCCATCGGGGCAGCCGGTCTGATGTCGGCGAAGATTGTGAAGGGCGCGACGCTGAAGGTCTACCCTGGCTTTCCGCACGGCATGCCGACAACGCATGCGGACCAGATCAATGCGGATCTGCTTGATTTTATCCGGGAACGGAAGCAGGCGGCGGCTTAAGAAGAAACGAAGTCTTGGCGTTCAGCTACTCGCGGTTCCACCATCGCAAAAGCCCCGAGCGTCGCTCGGGGCTTTCAGAAACGAGACACCGTTTGCCAGACACTTACTTACTATGATGCGTCGAAGAAACGGACTGTCGAGAACCCATAGTGCCGTCGAGTGACCGAGCAGCGCAAGGGAGTCGAACCCTATAGGGATCCTTCCACTCCGCAGCCGATTCGCTTTCGCGAATCGTCCTACTCCGCTCAGGATGACAAAGTTTAGTCCCTCACCCCATCCATGAACGCCCGCAGCTTGCGCGAGCGGGAGGGATGACGTAGTTTGCGCAGCGCTTTGGCTTCGATCTGGCGGATGCGTTCGCGGGTTACGGCGAACGACTGGCCGACTTCTTCCAGAGTGTGCTCGCTGCCGTCTTCCAGGCCGAAGCGCATCTTGATTACTTTTTCCTCGCGCGGAGTCAGCGTGCGCAGGACCTGTCCAGTCTGGTCCTTGAGGTTCACGTTGATCACGGCTTCTGCCGGCGAAACTACGGCGCGGTCTTCGATGAAGTCGCCCAGATGCGAATCTTCCTCTTCGCCGATTGGCGTTTCAAGAGAGATTGGCTCTTGTGCGATCTTGAGAACCTTGCGAACTTTCGCTACGGGAATGTCCATTCTCTTAGCGATTTCTTCGGATGTTGGTTCGCGTCCCAGCTCCTGAACAAGTTGCCGCGAAGTGCGGATCAGCTTGTTGATGGTTTCGATCATGTGCACGGGGATGCGAATCGTACGCGCTTGATCAGCAATTGCACGAGTAATGGCCTGCCGAATCCACCACGTTGCGTAAGTGGAAAACTTATATCCGCGGCGGTATTCGAATTTGTCGACGGCTTTCATCAGGCCGATGTTGCCTTCCTGAATCAGATCGAGGAATTGCAATCCGCGGTTGGTGTATTTTTTTGCAATCGAAACTACGAGACGGAGGTTGGCCTCAATCAGCTCGCGCTTGGCCTGCTCGGCATCCATGTCGCCCTGGATGATCTCGCGCTGGGTGCGCTTGATCTCCTGGAACAAGAGGCCTGCCTCGACTTCAAGTTTTTCGATCTCGCTTCTTACGGCACGCGACTGGCGGCGATATTCTTTTTTTTGCTCTTCGCTGCGGGTGGCGTCGGCCTTGCGTTCGAGATTCTGCGCCTGACGGTCGAGTGAACGCATGCTGTCGACCGTTTTGTTCACACGGTCGATCAGCCGTTTGCGCTCGGCATTGGTGAATCCAAGCTTGCGCACCGCAATGGAAACTCTAACGATGGCGCGGGCCAGGTTGCGACGGGCGCGGCGATGGTCTTTCGGCCGCTTCTTCTGCGACATCTCGACATATTTTTCCTGCACCACGGCGACTTTCTTGTAGAGCTTCGCCATGTTGTCGATCTTGCCGGTAAATTCGTTCAAGCGATTTTGCAGGATCTCGTCGGTGATTTCTTCCTCATCGAAGGTGACGACTTCCTTGATGGAGCGCACACCTTTCTTGAGGTCTTCGCCCATTGCCAGCAGTTCGTGGATGACGATGGGTGAGCGGGATAGGGCTTTCAGCACGCGCAACTGGCCGCGCTCAATGCGTTTCGCGATTTCAACTTCGCCCTCGCGGGTGAGCAAGGGGACGGTGCCCATCTCGCGCAAATACATGCGGACGGGATCGTTGGTTTTTTCCAGCGCACCGGGAGTGAGGTCGAGTTCAACGTCCTCGCCTTCTTCGCCTTCGTCGAATTTCTTATCGAGCGCCGCGGAAGGCAGTTTGGGGCCTTCGAGCACATCGATGCCTTGCGTGCCAATAGTAGTGAGCAGGTCGTCCAGGTCTTCGGGACTCACCACGTCGTGTGGTATGAGCTCGTTTACCT
>JBAVGI010000327.1:0-16563 GCA_049684755.1 Candidatus Sulfotelmatobacter sp. | reverse complement strand
TGGGGTTATTGCATTTGCCAAAGACACGACGGTTTTCTTCCGGAGTGAACTCCGGATTGTGATAAACGTGCGACGCGGAGAATTCAGCTTTGCGCGTGAGATAGACCATGCTTCTCCTGCAATGTTGTGTCTGGTTCTTTCGCTAGCTCTATGCGTTTGTGGTTGCCCGGGTACTGGCGGCCTTTCCATGCAACGGTTCCGCGGTTGTGAAATAGTTTTGAGCGTAGCAGCAGATAGGAGAACAGAGGAAGACCGAAGAGTGCGAGTAAGTTTGCGTTCCAGGAAAAGTGGGCACGGCGAATTCGGGTGAGAAACACTGCATACAGGACCACGCAAAGTGTCGCGGCTGCGATGGCGGAGCGAGGATGTCCGCGGAAAGCATCTGCGATAGTGATGACGAGGCTGGCCAGGATCAGGATGAACTCGAGGGCGCGCAGCGCGGCTAAGCGAACCGGATGCGGGAAGAGGAGCGCCAGGTTTTTTGTCCAGCCCTCGCGAAGTTGAGAAAACGTGTGATACATACGAGTTCGGACGGCACCGGCGCCGAAGCGGAAGAATATTTTTCTGCCGGATCGCTTTACGGCGCGAGCGAGTGCGACATCTTCGAGTAGATTGCCAGCTATGGCGGCGTGTCCACCGACGGCATTGTAGGCTTCGCGTGTGATCAGGATGTACTGGCCGTTAGCGGCTGCGGCGGGCGAATTTGGGTTGCTCACCTGCGAGGGGCGATAGCTGGCGGCCAGTTCGGCGAAGATTACCGGCATTACCGCCTTTTCCCAGAAGCTTTTTACGATCTGCTCGGGCGAGTAGGAGAGCAATGCGGCTTTCTCACGCTTCGCTTCTTCGATGCTTCGGGCCAGCGATCCGGGAAGATGGATGGTGTCGGCGTCAGTGAAGAGCAGCCACTCACCGCGGGCGATTTTGGCTCCGGCGGCGACGGCGTTGTTCTTGCCGGTCCAAGCGGCGGGGAGTTCAGGAGCCTGGATCAGCTTTACACCGGTTGCGGAAAATGAGGAGGCGATCTCGGAGGTGCGGTCGCTGGAATGATCGTCGATGACGATGATTTCGAAACCGACATCTTGCTGGGCGACCAGCGAAGTCAGACAATCGCTTAAGGAGGATTCTTCGTTGCGCGCGGGGACGATGACGGAGACGGTGAGCGGATCGTTAGCTGTGACTCTCGCGGGCATGGGCCGAATCCATTATTATAACGGGGTGCGAGTTATGATTCGGGTTTTAGGCGTGGTGGGAGCGGGGATGACGGAAGCGAAGAACAGGTCGAGCTTTGCTCGACTGGACAGCCCCTTCGGCTCCGCTCAGGGCAAGCTTGGGCGGCTGTCCCCACATAGGTTGTTTTGCTCAATTGCGACTGGAGTAATCCTGCTGGGGATGTCCGGGTGTTACAGCGGGTCGCGACCGGCGAGGATTGGGTCGGCGGCGCCGGACTTTACGGTGCGGGACGCGGGACGCGCGGTGACGCTCAGCCAATTCAAGGGGCAGGTCGTGGTGCTGAATTTCTGGGCAACGTGGTGCCCGCCCTGCATTGAGGAGATGCCGTCGCTGGTGCAGATGCAGCAGCGGATGAAAGCGAAGGGCGTGACGGTGCTGGCGGTCAGCGTAGATGTAGACCAGAGCAATTACCAGCGGTTTTTACGCGACCATAATGTGGATTTGTTGTCGGTACGCGATGCCGACCAGAAGAGCAATGCGCTTTATGGGACGTTCAAATTTCCGGAGACTTACATCATCGATCGCAACGGCGTGGTGCGGCGGAAGTTTATCGGAGCGGTGGATTGGACGGAGCCCGATGTGATTGAGTATTTGAGTAAGCTGTCGGACAAATCGCTGAGGGGCTGAAGCCCGCTTTTCCACGGTTGGGCGGGCGGATGGCTTTCGCGCAGGCAGAACAGCGGGTTCCTCCACTGCGCCGTCGCTGTCGCTCCGTCTCCGGTCGGAATGACAAGTTGCGGAGTCGGACTGGCGGTGAAGAAACTGGCAGTTAAGAAGAAGAGTCAGACTTTTTCACATGACGCTCTTCCGCAGTTATAACTTTGCGTTGCGCAGGCGGAGTGCATTGGTGATTACGGAGACGGAGCTGAAGCTCATGGCGGCGGCGGCGAAGATGGGGCTGAACAGCAGACCGAAAAAGGGATACAGGACGCCGGCGGCGATGGGAACTCCGACGGCGTTGTAGACGAAGGCGAAGAAAAGATTCTGCCGGATGTTGCGCATAGTGGCACGGCTCAGGTTGCGGGCGCGCACGATGCCGGTGAGATCGCCTTTGACCAGAGTGATGCCGCCGCTTTCCATGGCAACGTCGGTGCCGGTGCCCATGGCGATGCCGACGTCGGCCTGAGCGAGCGCGGGGGCATCGTTGATTCCGTCGCCAGCCATGGCGACGACTCTTCCCTGCCCTTGCAGTTTGCGGATGATCTCTAATTTTCTTTCCGGCAAGACTCCGGCTTCGAATTCGTCGATGCTCAAGGTTTTTGCGACTGACGCGGCAACTGTGGGATTGTCGCCGGTGAGCATCACGATGTGAAGGCCCTGTGCTTTGAGATCGCGAACGGCGTTGGGCGTGGAAGGCTTGATTCGATCTGCGACTGCGAAGTTGCCGACGTATGTGCCGTCGATGGCGACGGAAAGAACAGTGCCGCCGGGATCCGTCACGGACGAGACGGCAGGTTGCAGCGCTCCCACTTGCACCATCAGAGCGGGATTGCCGATTGCGACTTTTCGTTTCTGGACAATGCCAACGATTCCTTTGCCGGTGACAGAGTGGAATTCCTCGGGTTGCGAAAGTTGTAGTCTTCGTTTCTCAGCGGCTTCGACGATTGCGGCTGCCAAAGGATGTTCACTGGCGCGCTCCAAACTGGCGGCAAGGCGAAGCAGTTCGGGATTATCGTCGAATTCTTTGGAATAACTCACGATCGTCGGTTTGCCTTCGGTGAGCGTGCCGGTTTTGTCGACGACCAGCGTGTCGACTTTTTCCAGAATTTCTAATGCTTCGGCATTTTTGATCAGGACGCCGGCGCGTGCGCCGCGGCCGACGCCGACCATGATTGCCATGGGCGTGGCGAGGCCGAGGGCGCAGGGGCACGCGATGATGAGCACGGCGACAGCGTTCACGAGAGCGTGGGCGAAGCGCGGTTGCGGGCCGAGGAAAAGCCAAGCGATGAAAGTGATGAGAGCGATTGCTACGACGATGGGGACGAACCATTTGGCGACGCGGTCGGCGAGGCGCTGGATGGGAGCGCGGCTGCGTTGAGCCTGGCCTACGAGTTGGACGATCCGGGCGAGTAAGGTTTCCGCGCCCACGCGGTCGGCGCGCATGATGAATGAACCGGTGCTGTTGACGGTTGCTCCGATGACGTTGCTGTTGGGAGATTTTTCGACCGGTATGGACTCGCCGGTGATCATCGACTCGTCGATTGCGCTGTGTCCTTCGAGGATTACACCGTCTACGGGAACTTTTTCTCCCGGGCGGACGCGTAGGTGGTCTCCGGGCTTGACTTGGTCGAGGGGGACATCTTTTTCGGTGCCGTCGGCGGTGAGGATGCGAGCGGTTTTGGGACTGAGATCGAGCAGGGCGCGGAGGGCGGCGCTGGTGCGGCTGCGAGCGCGCAATTCCATCACCTGACCGAGCAGGACGAGAGTGGTGATGGCGGCGGCAGCTTCGAAGTAGACGTCGGGATAGCCGGACATATTGCCGGACCCAGCGCGTAGAGACTCGGGAAAAATCCGCGGGAAGAGGGTGGCGATCACGCTGTAGGCATAGGCGACCCCGGTGCCCATGCCGATCAGTGTGAACATGTTTGGGCTGCGATTGACCAGCGACGTCCAGAAACGCTGGAAGAAGGGCCATCCGGCCCAGAGGACTACGGGCGTGGCGAGAATAAATTCGAGCCACGGCAGGTTGAGCGGCACGCCGTCCAGGTTGAGATCGATGTGAAGCCGATACCCGAACATCGCTGCCATGGCAATCAGGAGCAGAGGTGCGGTTAGTGCGACGGCGACCCAGAAGCGTCGGGTCATGTCGCGGAGTTCGGGATTCTCTTCAGCGGCGGCGGCGGTCACGGTGCGGGGCTCGAGGGCCATGCCGCAGATCGGGCACGAACCGGGCGCGGGACGGACGATCTCCGGATGCATAGGGCAGGTGTACTCGGCGCGCGTGGAGGCTATCGGGACATCGGGTTCGAGAGCCATGCCGCAGGAGGGGCAAGCGCCCGGCTTGGATTCTCGGACCTCGGGACACATGGGGCAGACGTAGGCGGGCGCCTGGGTGGGTTCGGCGTGGGCGGCGGCAACATGTAGAGTCTCGCTGGGTGAGGGTTGGCATGCACTTTCGCGAGTTGAAGGCGCAGCTGGCTTTGCGGCACCGAGGGTAATTAATCCCCAGGATTTTGGCGGCAATGTCGCTTGCAGGTATTTGCTGGGATCGGCCTTAAATTTTTCCTGACATGGCGCGCAGCAGAAGAAGTAGTTTTTGCCGCCGAGAGCATAAACATGCTTGGCTGTGGCGGGATTGACGGTCATTCCGCAGACTGGATCGCGCTCAAGTACGGAGGTTTGACTGGACGGTTCTGTTGACATGATTCGGCAGACCGCGGGCCGCAGCGAGAACTTTACTCCTTCGGGCGCGTTTTTCGGGTCGCAACAAAAATCTTAAAACGCAGAGGACACCGAGAACCGCCGCGGAGCGCGCTGAGAACTCAACGCGGGCCTGGGCTACGCAGTTTGATGGAGGATGCTTTATATTGGATTCAGCCGGGTGGACGATTCGGGCGGCATTTCATCAGCGTTTCTCAATCGACGTTTCTTAATCAGGACGTTTTTATCAGGACAAGGATAAACCGAATGACTTATTTGGACGTGGTTTTCCGCTACGGAGCGGTACCAGGAGAAGCAGCGCTGCGAGCCATCGACGGCATGCGTGAAATCTATGGAGTGCGCGGGGTGCAGTTCAACGAAGCCGAGAGAACGGTGCGTGTGGGTTACGATGCCTCGCGAATGAAGGCAGATGGGGTGGCAAAACTGCTGCGTCAGGCTGGGGTCGACGTGCGAGACGCAGTGGCGCTCGCTTAGGGTTATTTACTTCAGAACCTGACTCAGAACAACTAACAACCTAGTTCAGAACCTGGGAGAATTGGGGGAGGCAAGAAGGACCGGGGGAGGTTGACCTTATTGCTTTTTATGCAAGGGGCGCCCAAGAGAACCTCTGGCCGAAGTCATCCTTGGAGCGCCCCGTTGCGCGCCACTTCGTCTGTTTCATATATAAGCACCTGGCTTGCCATTCTTAAGCTACTCAAAATGCAAGGCCGCAGATTTGTGCGCTTTGTAGGAATTGCTCTGCGGCTGGAAAGATTTACTTTTGTCCGCCGTGGGCGGTCGCATAACCGTAAAAGACGCGACAATAATCGCGGAGAATGATGTGTTTGCCTCAGGTAATTCGTGTAGATGCATTCCCGGCGCGTGCGACTTCCGCTATAATTCCTTAGCGACTTCACTCACCGCGCAAAATCTGCGCCCTTAGCTCAGCTGGATAGAGCGTCTGGCTACGAACCAGAAGGTCGGGAGTTCGAATCTCTCAGGGCGCACCATTCTTCCGATAATCTGCGGGCTCAGCAGCTACGAGGCTTTTTTCACCGGATGCAGGCGGGAGCGGTGCTCTTCTTTTCTCTGCTCCATGGAAAGAACGCGGCGACCGAGGTCAGCGACCTGGGCCAGTTCCTGCTGGATTTCTTGGAGTCTTTCATGCCTCTGGCCGTGGGCTACTTGAGCTTCTGTTTCGGGGTGGGGTTGGCGGCGATACTGCTGGTTCAATTGTTGGAGCTGAGCGATTTCAGCGCGAAGATTCCCGATCTTTTCACGAAGCACTGCGAGATGATCCATGACAATAGAATAGCGCATTTGAAGCAGTTCTTTAAGAGGTGTCAAGAAAATGGTGGTGGCGAAGTTTGGTTCCCTTTTCTTGGGATCCTCGCCCGGAAGCTCGGCGCGGTTCAGCCGGCGCAAGGGGTCTCCCCGAGGGGCTGGATCAGAGGAGATCCCTTCGCGCTTCCGCTCCAGGGCAGGCTCCTCGCTCCGCCTGAAAGGCGGCTCCGCCCGGGATGACGTACAAGACATTCTTTCTGCGCGCGGGTGAGCGGTGGGCTGGGTAAGCGGAGGGAGTATCATCGGTTTGGAATTAAGGATTGAAACTAAAAGTTGAAATTAAAGTTTGATGAAAACGGAGTAGGGAATGCCTCAGTCGATTGACTGGCCACGACCGTCGTCGCCGCGGCGGCGCCGCCGGTTTTTTATTGTTGTCATCGTACTCGGTGTCATTTTCTTTGGGAGCCGGAGTGCACTGTCCTATTACGTGGACCTGCTTTGGTTCCGGTCACTCGGATATGGGGAAGTGTTCTGGAAGACGTTGAGCCTGCAGGCGGGACTGTTCGCGGCGTTTGCCGCGGCAACATTTGTGGTTCTGTACGGGGCATTCGTAGCGCTCAAGCGGGCGCACCTGCCGGATTTGCCGGACGGGCATACGATTTTTATTGGCGGGCAGCCGCTGAAATTGCCGGTGGAACCGGTGTTGCGGCTGATTGCGCTGGGGCTTTCGCTGGCGATTGCGTTGGCAACCGGGGCGGCGCTGATGGCAGAGTGGCCGACTCTGGCGCTGTTTTGGTACGCACCACAAACGGGCGGAACTCTCGATCCGATTTTTGGCAGGCCGGTTAACTTTTTTCTTTTCACCTTGCCGGCGTGGCAACTGCTTGCCGGATGGCTGCTTACGCTGGCGCTGATTACGTGTGCGCTGGCAGGATTTTTCATCCTTATTACCGGGGGCGCGCGGGCGCTTTCAGGCAAGTTGAGCCGTGGGGTGATGTTGCCGTGGGGAGGTTTCTCCATTGCGCTTTCGTTTCTGTTGCTGGTGATCGCGATGGAGGTTTATCTCGGGCGGTTTGAACGGCTGCTCGATGATCATACGATTTTTGGCGGCGTCACTTATACGGATGCGCATGTCACGCTGACTGGAATGTTGGTGGTGTGCGCGGCGCTGATTGTGGGTGCGGCGATTTCGGCGATCAATGCGGTGCGGGTGCCACGAGGGCGTTGGCTGGTGGCGGCAATTATTCCCGCAGCGGTATGTTATTTCGCCGTGCAAGGGATTGCCTGGTACGTAAGCAGTTTTATCGTGAAGCCAAATGAGCTGGTTCGCGAGAAACCTTATATCGCTTTTAATACTGAATTGACGCGGCAGGCTTATGGACTGGACAAAGTGACGCAGCGCCAGTTCCCTGCCGAGACTACGGTGGATGCGGCTGATCCGCAGAATAATCAGGCTACGCTGCAAAACATCAGGCTGTGGGATTGGCGCGCGTTGCAGGATACGTTGCGGCAGATTCAGGAGATCCGGACTTATTACGATTTTCCCGATATCGATATTGATCGATACAACATTGAAGGCACGACTCGCGAAGTGATGCTGGCGGCGCGGGAGCTGAACGTGGATAAGCTGCCGGAGAGCAGCCGGAACTGGATCAACGAGAAGCTGATCTACACTCACGGCTATGGCATTACCATGAATCCAGTCAACGGATTCACGCCGGAAGGGCTGCCCACGCTAATTCTGAGCAACATGCCGGTTCAGAGCACGGTGCCGGATTTGAAGGTAACGCGGCCGGAAATTTATTTTGGGGAGCTGACCAACACTGACGTTTATGTGAAGACGCGGCAGAAGGAGTTTAACTATCCGCAGGGCGAGAGCAATAATCTCACGTCGTATGAAGGCAACGGCGGGATTGAGATCGGCGGTTTTCTGCGGCGCATGGTGATCGCGCTCGATCAGGACGATCTGGCGAAGCTGCCGTTCAGCGATGACGTGAACAAGGATAGCCGGCTGCTGATGCGGCGCAACATACGCGACCGGGTGGCGGCGCTGGCGCCGTTTCTCACTTTCGATCCGGATGCTTACATTGTTCTCGGCGAAGATGGGCGGCTGTCGTGGATCATGGATGCGTTCACGGTTTCAGACAGCTATCCCTATTCGACGCATTATCATCTCGGCGATAACTCCATCAATTACATGCGGAACAGCGTGAAGGCGGTGGTTGATGCCTACGATGGAACCACGACGTTTTATGTGTTCGATGCGGAAGATCCGATCATTGCGGCTTATCGTCGCGTCTTTCCAGGTCTATTCAAGGATGCGTCTACGATGCCGCCGGGGCTGCGTAGACATGTGCGGTATCCGGAGTTGTTGCTGAAGCTGCAGGCGGAAGTTTACGGGCTGTATCACATGACCGATCCGGAGGCGTTTTATAACCGGGAAGATTTATGGACGGTGGCCACCGAGGTTGGCATGGGCCCGGGGGGCGAGCAGACGACGCAGCCGATGCAGCCGAATTTTGTGCTGATGAAATTGCCGGGAGAAGATGGCGAGGAGTTCGTGGAGATTCTGCCCTTCACTCCGGCGAACCGAAATAATCTGATTGGATGGATCGCCGGGCGCAGCGACGGGGCGCAGTACGGAACGTCGGTAGTTTATAACTTTCCGAAGACGAAGCTGGTGGATGGGCCGCTGCAGATTGAGGCGCGCATCGACCAGAATGCACAGCTTTCCGGACAGTTGACGTTGTGGAACCAGCAAGGCTCGCACGTGAGGCGCGGAGCGCTGCTGGTGATTCCGATCGGGAAGGCTTTGCTTTATGCGGAACCGATTTATTTGCAAGCGGAGCGCAGTCCGATGCCGGAGTTGCGGCTGGTGGTGCTCGCACTGCAGGATCGGCTGGCGTACGGACCGACGTTCGAATCGGCATTGGCGTCGCTTTTTGGTGGAACGGTTTCCTCTCTGACTGCGACGGCACCCAGCCAAGCGGCGGCGCCGGTGGAGGCGCGTAAGGCGGGGGCATCGGCGGGAGCGCAACCCGCAGCGGATTTGAATGCGCTGATTGCCGAGGCCGCCAAGGATCTTTCTGACTACCAGCGGCTGACAGCGGACGGTAAACTGGGCGAGGCGGGGCAGAAGCTGGAGGAGCTGAAGCGGACGCTGGATAAATTGAATGCGTTGAAAAAGTGAGTGTGCGTATCCAAGAATCGGACCACAGGCGCTGAAGCGCAACTCATTTTCAACGAATTGACGGCACGAATAAATTCGTGCCCTTCCCGAGCCTGCTGAAACTCGAGTTTTCCCGCAACCTTCTGGTTGCGCTCGGCGGCTGAAGCCGTCAGTGTTTCGGCTGGTGTGGAGAATTCCATCCTGCTTGCTGGCTAAAGGCACGGACGGAAAGTTCCAGTTCCCGGGAAACTGTGTCTGACATCCGGGTGAGATCGGCCATCAGGTTGCTCAAATCAATTATCAGGAAGTTGCGGCGTACGCATTCTGAAATTACGTCCTGCAGCAGTCGCGCCTCAGCGATAAGCATGGGAACCGTGTAGCCCTGGTGATAGCGGAGGGTGCCATGCTGTTCGGCGGCTTGCTGGCGATGGATGCCGGTCAATCGATTGAAGGCGTGGGCGATGGCTTCGTCGAGCAATCCGGTAACGTGATCCTTTCTGTCCGCCTCTGTCAGTGGAAGGCTGGCGAGTTCCTCGTTGGCCTTTACGCGCTGAAGCCACTGCGAGATCGCTTCCTCTTTGTGTTCTTCGATTACATCGGGCACTCGCTTCGCTTTCTGCGGTGGATGCTCGGGTTGTCCGTGTGCGAGGCCGGTCTTGATCTTCTCCACCAGTTCTTCAACGGGCGTGCCTTTGATCAGATAGTCATTGACGTGCTGTCGCATGGCTTCGAGTGCGGTCTCGAAGGCGGGGTATCCGGTCAGAATGAAGGTCAGAGTATCGGGATGAGTTCTGCGCATGGCGCTGACCACGACGAAGCCGTCGGCGGGATGACCTATGTTGAGGTCGGAAATCAGGACGTCGAAGTGGGATTGCGTGATCTGGGTCAATGCCTCGCGAACAGTGGCCGCCGTGGTCACGACGAAGCCTTCGCTCTCGAGAACGAAACGGAGCATGGTTCGAATATTTTCTTCATCGTCGACGACCAGGACCGTTGAGCCGGTGGACATGTTTGTTTCTCGCTTTAGAAGGCGTTCTCGGTTCAACTCAACAAGGGTCAGAGCTGAAGTAATGAAAAGAGCCTTTCAAACCGCAAACGAGGATGGATGCAAAGGATGGCGCAAAGGTTTGATTCCGGGGGGTAAGAGTAGAAACTGAGGTTGGGGAAGGCGCGCGGTCTATCGGTACAGGTGGTAGCCCAATTTTAATTGCACGCCATTGAACTGCGGATTATACGGACCCAGGTTGGCGTTGGAGGCGTGCGACCATTGCACACCGAGGTCGAGCGTGCGATGGTTCCGCAGGCGCAGGTAGACTCCTCCGCCGCCTCTGGCGGTGACGTTGAAGGTGGAAGTATTGCCTGGCGGCAGATTGGCGGAGGTGAGCAGGCCTCCGCCGGCGCCTTCGATATAGGGTGTAAGCCGAGCGGTGTGGTAGCTGGAATTCCAACGGAAGATCACTGGATCGAAGGCACGGCCGCGAACCCTCTGATTGTTGAAGGTGACAAATATCGGGATCACGTCGAAGCCATACTCCATGCGGTTACGCAGCCAGCTTCTGCAGATTTCGCCGCTGATGGCCCTGCTGAAGGAAAATCCGGCCATGAAGATTTGCGACTGCAGGAAAGAGTTGGTGGTTTCTTCGCCGGTGGCGCCGGCAATCCAAACGTCGAAATCCCAGGTTCCGGGCCTGAGACTAAGATTCGCTTCCTGTGCCTGAGAAGAGGTCGTGAGGAACAGGAGAAGCAGACTGGCCATTTGAGCGACAGTGTTCCGGCGAGACATTGGATTCACAAGTTCGAAGCGCACGCAGGACGGAAGAACAAATCCGAGCGACCAATGTTCTTGGGGGCGAAAAGCGCAGCCATTCTAACTCCGAGTGGGGGCGAGGTTGCAAAATTTATTTCCGGAGCACGGAAAGAAGGCTGGAGGATCCGTCGCAGTAGTCGGTAGTAGGAACAATGTGACCGAAGAATTGATCTCTCGGGAATGGGTACTTCGGTGTCTTTATGACCACCGGGGGTCGATGAATGTGCGGTTTTTCTGCTAACCTTGCTGCACCCCTGTTGTTTTGTGGTTTTTGCAACTGCCGCTTACGGAGAGATTTCTTTAAGCTCGGGTCGCCACCATGCCCAAGGTTATCGCCCAAGAAGTGTCCGTACTGTCTTCGTCAAAGCACGGGTTGGTTTATCTCACGTCCAACGATTGGGTTTTGGTGGCGGACAAGGCCAGCCGGATGAACTTCCGCAAGGGCCAGACCTTAATCCACCGGGGCAAGAAGTCGAACGGGGTTTACCTACTGGTAAAGGGCGTAGCCCGAGTGCAGATTCCATCGCAAGCGACGGCTCCTGAGATTGGTGCTGGTGAAATTTGCGGGGAGATGTCGTTTCTGGATGACGTGCCGGCCAGCGCAAATGTGGTCGCACAAGAGGATTTAGAAACCCTTTATCTGGATCGGCCCACGCTGGAGGGCCTTTTTGAACTTTTTCCGCATCTCGCGTCGCGCTTTTACAGATCGTTGGCTACGAGGCTGTCGCACCGTTTGCGGGAGTGGATTGAGCCGAGTCTGCGTTAGGCGGCCCGCAGGGGCTAAAGCCCCGGAATGTTGGTGGCCGTGACGGTGCGGCTAAAGCCGTACCCTTTCAATACTACGTCGAGTCAATGCTACGTCGAATCAATGCTGCGCCCGATCTAGCGCAGTTCCTCCATCGCGGCTTCGAGGGCTTCCCTGCCGGGGCGCGTCATTGATTCGGGAAGCGTAGCGAGAGGCTGATCGACCATGTTCAGCATATCGAGAAAGCTCGGCGCCTTGGTGTTGACGTAGAAAATTCCGGTGAGGACCTCGCCTTTATCGTGCGCCTGGCTGAGGCGAGTCATGGCGGCGATGCGGTCTGTGGGATCGTAATCTTCTTCCAGCTTGCGCAATTGCAGGTGCGAGCCGTCGTGCATTTCGACGCTGACCGTGGTTCCGGGATCGTATTCGACGTCGATTTCCTCGAAGTGGGGGACGAAGCTCATGTCCTGCAAAGTCTCTTCGTGATCCTTAACGTATTTGTAGGATTTGGTCGAGCCTTCGTGATCGTTGAAGGTGACGCAGGGGGAAACAACGTCGAGCATAACGGTGCCTTGATGAGCGATGGCCGCTTTCAGCATGGTGCTTAGCTGGCGCTTATCGCCGGAGAAAGAGCGGCCGACGAAAGTTGCGCCGAGTTCGATGGCGAGACCGCAGGTATCGATGGGCGGGAGATCGTTGATGACTCCGGATTTCAGTTTCGAGCCGAGATCAGCGGTGGCCGAGAACTGGCCTTTGGTGAGGCCGTAGACGCCGTTGTCTTCAATGATGTAGATCATGGGAAGATTGCGGCGCATGAGGTGAACGAACTGACCGATGCCGATGGACGCGGTATCGCCGTCTCCGCTGACGCCGAGTGCGATGAGATTGCGATTAGCGAGCATGGCTCCGGTGGCGACGGAGGGCATGCGTCCGTGCACGGAGTTGAAGCTGTGGGAGCGGTTCATGAAATACGCGGGGCTTTTGGAGGAGCAGCCGATGCCGCTGAGTTTGGCGACGCGCTCGGGCTGCACGCCCATGTCATACATGGCTTCGATGATGCGCTCGGAGATCGCGTTGTGGCCGCAGCCGGCGCAGAGCGTGGTTTTGCCGCCTTTGTAGTCGATCACGCTGAGGCCAATGCGGTTGGTTTTGGGTCCAGCGGATCCGGGTTCAACGGTGGTGGTGGACATTTTCAGTTTCCTCGGCGGCTAAAGCCGCAATTTTTTATGCAGTTTGACGGCACGAGTAAACTCGTGCCCTTGCCGGGCTTTTCACTTACCTTCCATAGTGCTGAGTTCGTCGGTGACGGAGCGCGCGTCGAGCGGCAGGCCGTCGAGATGGGCGATGCTGCGCAGGCGCGTGGTTAATTCTGGTTTCAGGTCGAGCTTGAGCAGGCTGAGCATTTGCGCGTCGCGGTTTTGTTCGACGACATAGATGCGGTCGTGCTGCTCGATGAATTCGTGGACTTCACGGGTGAAGGGATAGGCGCGCAAGCGCAGATAGTCGGTTTCGATTCCGTATTCGCTGCGGAGCTGGTCGCGGCTTTCGGTTATGCCCCAGTGAGAAGTTCCGTAGGCGATGATTCCGATCTTTGCGTTGGAAGAGCCGGCATTCGTCCCTTTGAAAATTTCTGGCCGAGGAACGAAGGAGCGCGCGGTTTCAAACTTGCGGTTTAGGCGCTCCATGTTGTTTTCGTAATCATCGGGGCGCTCGCTGTAATTGGACTTGTCGTTGTGTCCGCTGCCGCGGGTGAAGTAGGCGGCGGCAGGATGCTCGGTGCCAGGCAGAGTGCGATAGCCGACGCCATCGCCATCGAGATCTTTGTAGCGGGCGAAGCCGCCGAGTTTGGTGAGCGCATCTTTGTCGAGAACTTTGCCGCGCTTGATGGGGATGGTGGGATATTCGAAGGGATCGGACATCCAGTTGTTCATGCCGAGATCGAGATCGGACATGACGAAGACCAGCGTCTGAAATTGCTCGGCAAGATTGAAGGCTTCTGACGCCATGGTGAAACACTCTGCAACGGACGATGGAATCAGCATGATGTGTTTCGTATCGCCGTGGGAAAGAAATGCAGTCGCGAGAATATCGCCCTGCGAAGTGCGCGTGGGCAGGCCAGTCGAGGGGCCGACGCGTTGAATATCCCAGATGACTCCGGGAATTTCCGCGTAGTAGGCAAGGCCGGCGAACTCTGACATTAAAGAGATGCCGGGGCCGGCGGTTGCAGTCATGCTGCGTGCGCCCGCCCAGCCCGCGCCGATGACCATGCCGATGGCGGCGAGTTCATCTTCGGCCTGCACGATGGCGAATGTGGCTTTGCCATCGGGACCGATGCGATGTTCTTTCATGTACTCGATCATCGTTTCGACCAGCGAAGACGATGGCGTGATGGGATACCAGGTGACGACGGTGCATCCGGCAAACATGCAGCCGAGAGCGGCAGCGGAATTGCCGTCGATGATAATTTTGCCGGCGGTCTTGTTCATTCGCTCAATGTAGAACACGCCGCGTTTTTGCAGATTGGTTTTGGAGTATTCGAATCCGGCCTGTGCTGCTGCGAGATTCAAATTTGCTGCTTTTACTTTTTTTGCGAACTGCTTGCGGATGGCTTTTTCGACCTCGCCCATTTCAATCTCGAGGAGTTGCGCGACCACGCCGACGTAGACCATGTTCTTGACCAGCTTGCGCAGCTTGGCTTCGGGGCAAACCGTGGCGACAATTTTGTCGTAGGGGACGGAGTAGAAGATCAAGTCGTTGCGCAACTTGTCGAGAGCGAGCGGTTCGTCGTAGAGAACGGAGCCTCCGGGCGCGAGCGACATAACATCATCCTGCGCGGTTTCGGCATTCATCGCGACCAGGAAATCGATTTCCTTCTTGCGGCCGATGTAACCATCTTTATTAGCGCGAATGGTGTACCAGGTGGGCAGACCGGCGATGTTCGAGGGAAAAAGATTTTTACCGGAAATTGGCACGCCCATCTGAAAGATGGCACGCAACAAAACTGTGTTTGAACTTTGCGAACCCGAGCCATTCACGGTAGCGACCTGAATGCTCATGTCATTAACGATACGCTTGCGCCCCAGTTGACCGCCTGCTCCCTGAGGCACGACATCCGTAGTGGCCATCCCAACACCTTCCTTCATGGTTAGAGGGCGGAGTGCTCCGCCCGAATTTAAGTTGAGGGAAACACATCATTATACGGCGAAGGAGGCCTCAGGGTACGCCAAATCGCCCATTCGTGCCGGAAGGAACCTGTCTGGGAAATGAGAAGAAGTTAGTCTGGGTTCAAACGGTCTTAAAGAACTGGGCCATGTTGCGAAACTTGTTATATCGCGCCGCGAGCAAATCGTCCGGTGAGAGTTTTTTAAGTTCTGCCAGATGTTTTTGCAATGTTATGTCGAGCAGATTGGCGGCCGCTTCGTAATCGCGGTGGGCGCCGCCTTCGGGCTCGGGAACGATATCGTCGATGCAGCCGAGTTCGCTAAGATCGGTGGCGGTGATGCGCATGGCTTCGGCGGCGAACTCTTTTTTTGTAGCGTCGCGCCACATGATGGCGGCGCAACCCTCTGGAGAGATCACCGAATAAATTGAATTTTCCATCATGAGAACGCGGTCGGCGACGGCGATGGCGAGCGCGCCGCCGCTGCCGCCGACGCCGATGACTGTCGCGATGATGGGGACTTCAAGACGCGCCATTTCGCGCAGGTTGTGGGCGATGGCCTCGGCCTGACCGCGCTCTTCGGCGTGGATGCCGGGATAAGCGCCGTCGGTATCGACCAAAGTGAAAATGGGGCGGGAAAATTTTTCCGCGACCTGCATGATGCGCAACGCTTTGCGATAACCTTCGGGGTGCGGCGTGCCGAAGTTGCGATGCACGCGCTGTTTCATGTCCCGGCCTTTCTGCGTGCCGACGACGAGAATCTCCTCGCCGTGGAAGCGGGCCATCCCGCAAATGATTGCGGCATCATCGCCGAAGGTGCGGTCCCCGTGGATCTCACTGAAATCGCTGAAGAGACGCTCGATGTAATCGAGGGTTTGCGGGCGCTGGGGATGGCGTGCGAGTTCGGTTTTCTGCCACGCGGTTTGCGGTGCTTTCATCTCTTCGCGCAGAGTATGAAGACGCTCCTGGAGTTGCGCCAGTTGCTGGTGAGCGCCGTTATTGCCGGCCGTGGAAGCCTCGATCTGGGCCACCTGGCGCTCGATTTCTTCCAGTTCGTGCTGCGCTTTGTTGTCTGAATCCATGGATTGTGGCTGATCGTATTCCTGCGATCGCAATCAGCTGATTACGCGTACACTGCCGCGGCCGCATAGTTGTTCGACGCGGGCGATGAAGTTGCGGTCCGGTAAGACATTATAGCCTTGCGCCTCCATCACCACCATGAAATCGCCGGCGCGCTCCACGTCAAACAATACGCGAGCCTCGCCTCTGCGTTCCTGGAAGAGCGCATGGAGATCGTCGACTGTGGATTCAGCGGCGGTTTCGAGAGGG
The DNA here is from genome assembly GCA_049684755.1 of Candidatus Sulfotelmatobacter sp. GTDB lineage: Bacteria > Acidobacteriota > Terriglobia > Terriglobales > Acidobacteriaceae > Sulfotelmatobacter. The sequence goes on along the minus strand of JBAVGI010000327.1, from coordinate 479 downwards.
ACGCGAATGCGAAGAGCGCGCGGCAGCGGGACCTTCGCGTCTTCGAGCGGAGAGATTTCCGCAGCGTTGATTTTTGGGTTTGCGCCTTCTTCGACGCGCACGCCTGCTCGCATTAACACGGGGACTTCGAGTTTTACTTTTTCAGCAAGCTTTTTGTAGGCCTCGGGAAAGACGATCATATCGATCGAGCCGGACATGTCTTCGAGCGTACCGAGCGCGTAGAATTCGCCGCGCTTCGATTTTTGGACGCGCAGGTTGGTGATGATGCCCGCGGTTGGAATAGTTTCATCCTTGCCGGTTGATTTTGTCATCGCGGCGATTTCGATAATGCTGAGGGCCTGCAAGTCTTGCAGCTTGTCTTTGTACTTTTCCAGGGGATGGCCGCTGATGAAGAATCCGAGAATCTCTTTTTCCGAGGCGAGGCGAGCCTGTTCATCCCAGTCGGGGATGTTGGGAAGCTTGTCGTTGTGGGCCTCGGA
>JBAVGI010000326.1:0-2040 GCA_049684755.1 Candidatus Sulfotelmatobacter sp. | reverse complement strand
CGGTATTCTCTTTCTTGTTGCACGCCGCGGTCAGCAGCATCGCGGACAACGCCGCAGCACCTACTGATACTCTCCAAGACGTTCTCATATTCATGATGTCGCCCTCTCTGTCCTTTAGTAGTTAGTAGTTAGTATCCGATTCCAAAAATGCCTGTTATCCCGAGCGCAAGTGAGTGATTTTGCTCCTGCCAGGCACTGTATCCCTGCCAAACCGATCATCTTACCGCGAACCGCCACTCACTGCATGATGCGTCTCGGACGCGGCTTGCCTGCGATTCGTCGGCCGCGAAGAACTTGCCGCTTTTGCATGCGGCATGGACGCTGCAACTTTATGCTGCTCCTCCGGAGTCAACTGGAAGATGTAGTCGGTCAGGAGCTTTCGATGATCACCTGTATAGCCTTGAAATGACGGTGGCGTCGGCCCGGCGAATACCCACTGATCATTCTGCTCTCTGAATAATCCCGAGGGCATCGAAGTTCCCGGACTCACAGCTTGGGGATCGGTAATCCAGCGTTCCACCCAATCCGGCTTCAGTCGCTCCTTTGCCAAAAGGAAATTCGGAGCAGTGGCAATCTTGTCGTGCGCAGGATCGCCAGTGGCGTGGCACTTCAAACACGGCGCCGCGCTGCTTGAAAAGAGGCTTCGCGCCATGTCCGTTTCTTTGGTTGTGAGCACAGGAACCTGCTCCGGAATATAAGGCATCGGCTGCTGCGACAGCGCCTGGAAGAATCGCACCAGCTTTCGTAATTCATTATCCGAAAACGAAAACGTGGGCATTCGAACTTTCAAATAAGGCCGCACGCCATTGCGATTTGTATCCGTTGTGCTCAGTGCAGGATTCGACAAAAACTTGCGCAGCCATTCAGGATCCACGCGCGCGCCTTCCGTCAAAAGCTTGGGCGGCAGTTGTTCCTGATTGTCCTGGTACTGCGGCAGTCCCATCAGAATGGTCTGCTGGCCGGGAATAAACTGGTGGCATCCCATGCAGTTATATTTCTTGACGATCCACCAGCCCTCTTGAATGTCATGCCGCGCGTCGCCCGGTTTGTATTGATAACTTGCGGGCAGGGAAGTCTCTTCGCTTCCCATCAGAAACGTAGTTAGGTCGAGCACCTGATCCTTCGTCAGGTGCATGTTAGGCATGCGCAACGCTTCCGTCGCGCTCTTTACTTTCCCCTGGTCGTAAACGTTGGGCTCAGCTAGCTTGTGTTCGAAGAATCCCTTCTGGTTGTACCAAGGCTCAGTCGCTGGGCCATCGGGCAAACGTGCGAGGTCTTCTTTGTTCTTGATGGGTTCTGCATCTTCACCGCCGCGCTGTGCAATGGTTGTGAACAATGCGAAGTCAAGACGCTCGATCGGTTTGCTGCCTTCAAACGTGAGTTCAGTTCCGATGCGTCCTTCGTCCTCGAAGCCTGCAATCTCGTGGCAACCGGAGCAACCGAAGTGTCGCACCCAATCCTTGCCTTCTGCCTTCAATGCGGGATCATCCATGTAGGGAGCATCCGGATACGAGGAAGGCTCCTGCTTCTTCTGCGTCATCAGATAGGTAGCAATGTCTTCCGCATCTTCTGGAGCGAGGCGCAGGCTCGGCATTACGGTCATGTTCTGCACCTGCAGTTCGTGACCGTCATTCGGGCACCGGCTGTGTTCGAGATCAAACTGGTAAGGCAGCCCCTTCTTTGCGTAGTCCTCTGGTCCGATATCTTTCTTTTCATAAGGACAATAGGGCCGCGTGCGCTCGCGAGCGTTATGAATCCAGCGAACCAGGTAATCGTAATTCGCTTTCTCGCCAACGCGGCTCAGATTCGCGGCGAAGGTTCCGCCGTGCATCTGATCGCCTTCGCCAATCGAGTGGCAAGCCAAGCATCCTCGAGTTTCAAATAATTCCTTTCCATGCTCCGCATTTCCAGGGTTGTGTTTCGGAAGCGGATCGGTGAGCCCCGATTGCCAGATGTAGGCTGAGATCGCCTGGATCTGATGGTCGCTCAGGCGGAAGTTCGGCATTTTCGTTGTTGGCCGGAAGTCGGTCGGTTTCTTAA
>JBAVGI010000325.1:0-44799 GCA_049684755.1 Candidatus Sulfotelmatobacter sp. | reverse complement strand
AATCGCGATTCCCGCGACGTGACATCTGCCCTTGTCTTCCACAGCTTCGCTCCGCAATCATGATTGAGGCCGCGACGCTTTGCCACAGCGCAAATCGTTTCGACTCAAGTCCTTTGTTCCACGGATTTTGACCTTTAAGCTCTTTGAAAAACGGATTTTGCAGAGAATTTCTTGCTAAGTTGATGAGAGCAATGGATAGGGGGAGGGGGGAGGCGGAGAGTACACACGATTACAACGCACGCCAACGCGAACCGTCGCTACCACTCAACACAACAAGTTCACATTGCTTCCACAGGGGCAAGCAGCGCCCTCCTTCTGCATGACAGCGCGTAATCAACCCCCGCCGCGTTTGACGCCGCCCGACGATGCTCTCTATAATGGCTTCGATCCACGCCATTGCAAAAGCTGACCAAGGAGTGGAGGACACGTCCGCAACCCCGGCGTGTGATGCTGGCAATCCAGTACGCCTTCCCAGCGTTGCCTGAAAAAGGGTAAATCTAAGTCTTTCCCGGAACCATGTTTTCGGAGTCTGTTTTCGGAGCATGTTTCCCGGAATCAAAGTTCCAAGGAGTTTAAGCGAATCCGATGACAAGCAAGCTTCTGCGTTCTTTCCTGGCCATTGCGGTTTTCTCCATGATCTCCGCTTTCGCCCAAACCTCGAGTGCGGCTGCCCCGGCGGGCGGGGCCACTTCGCCCGCAACTTCGGCACCCTCTGCTCCCGTTGCGACCGGTACCGGAACCAAGCTCGGAACCATCAACATTGAACAGGCCGTAATGGGCAGCAACGAAGGTCAACGCGACTTCGAAGCTTTACGCAAGAAGCTGGAGCCCAAACAAAGCGAACTGAAAGGTCAAAACGACGAACTGGAAAGTTTGCAGAAGCAACTGCAGACTCAGGGCGACAAGCTAAACGAAGAAGCCCGTGCGACCCTGGTCAAACAAATCGAGACCAAAAAGAAGTCCTTCGATCGTTCCGTGCAGGACGCTCAGGAGGACGCGCAGAACCAGCAGAAAGAAATTTTCCAGCGCATTCTGCAGAAGATGGCTCCGGTCATCGTGAAGCATGCGCAGGAAGGCGGCTACGCCATGGTGATGGACACCTCGAATCCCTGGCCGCAGAGCCCGTTGCTGTGGTATGGCGAGCAAGGCGATATCACCAGGGAGGTTGTCGACCTTTACAACGCGCAGTCTGGTGTACCGGCTCCGGCAGCTCCCGGCGCGTCGGTGCGGCCAGCGACTCCGAAGCCCACGACTCCCAAGCCGGCGGCTCCCAAGTCAACCACGCCACCCGGCAAATAGCTTTTCCGCGACACCACGCGTGTCGTGAAAGTTCCCTGAGGCCGCGCCCCGCGCGGCCTTTTTTTATTTCTTCAACAGCCCCCCGCAAGAGAATCTTCCGGTGTCCTTAGCAGTAACACTTCAGGAGGATGCCATGACTAACGCAAATATGTTTGCCGCCGCAGTTGAATCATCCTGGGCAGAGCGCGCCCGCCGCGGCGGTACGATCCTAAGCTCGTTCGGATTGCAGGCCTTGTTCACCAGCTTATTGCTGATCCTGCCGCTGTTGCGCCAAGTCGGAATGCCCTCATTTCACCCACTCTCGACGCCTATCAGCTTAGGTCAGCCCACGGAAGAGCCGGCCGTCAGACCTCACGCCGGTCCGAGCTTTTCTCCACGTCGACCTGCGGAATTCTTCTTCCGTCGCCCATCACCTCTCCCCGTAGGCAGGCCGGCTCCGATCGACGATGGTGCGCCAATAGGGATAAATGCTGGTCCCTACGTTCCCGGGTTACCAGACGGTGGGGATCCGCACAGCATTTCCAACTTGTTTGGCGACAGCAAGAGCTCGATCTTGCCCACGGCTCCGCCACCTGGTCTTGCTCATCCGCTTCGCCTCTCTCACATCAGCGAAGGAAATTTAATCCGCAAAGTTCAGCCCACGTATCCCGCCTTGGCTCGCAGCGCACGAATCCAAGGAGCCGTGGTGCTGCAGGCAATTATCAGCAAACAAGGCACGATCGAAAATCTTACCGTTGTCACCGGTCATCCCATGCTGGCGCCCGCCGCCATCGAAGCCGTACGCCAGTGGCGCTACCGCCCTTACATTCTGAATAACGAGCCGGTCGAAGTCGAAACCCAGATTACCGTGAACTTCTCCCTGGCGAGCAATTGATCGCCTGAGGCCGCATGGAATGACGGAGAAACCAAGCGGGAGTAGCCCAAGCGTAACCTGAGGCTGCGCGGCGGTCCCGCTATAATCGACCTCAGTGGCGAGCACTGTAGAAATTCCGAGCCGCGTGGCTACCCGCCCTACATGGGCCGAGGTTTCCCTAGCCACTCTTCGGCAAAACTTTCGCACGGTGGTAAAGCATGCGGGTCCCGGTGTTACGGTATGCGCCGTCGTAAAGGCCGATGCCTACGGTCACGGCGCGGTGGAGTGCTCCCGCGCGCTGCAGTCCGAAGGAGCAAAATGGATGGGCGTCACTTCGCTCGATGAGGCCATCCCGCTGCGCGATGCGGATATAGGATCGCGCATCCTGCTGATGACCGGCTTCTGGCGCGGTGAAGAAACCGAGATCGTTCGCCTGCGGCTCACTCCCACGGTCTGGGAGCCCTGGCACATCGAATCTCTGGAAGCCGCCGCCGCGCGCGCAAACCTGCGCCACGCGGTGCACTTGAAGGTGGACACTGGCATGGGCCGGCTCGGCGTGTCGCTCGAAGAACTTCCCGCCGTGCTGAAAGCGCTCAATGCCGCGCCGCACTTGGTTCTCGAAGGTTTCTCCACCCATCTCGCATCGTCCGAAATTATGGACGCGCCTTCCGTGGCCGAGCAATCGCGCCGTTTCGAAGAAGCCCAGCGCATGGTGCGAGCCGCTGGATTTGATCCGGAACTGGTTCACATGGCCAACACTAGTGCTCTGATCTCGCGCCGCGAAACCTGGAACAAAATGGTCCGTCCCGGCGTCGCGCTCTATGGATATTATCTTCCGTTCCAACGCGCCGGCAGAGAAGTAAGCGGAGGCACGCTGCGCCTCGCCGTCAAGCCAGTACTCACCTGGAAAACTAAAATTCTGTCCATGCGAAACTTCGCCGCGAATCAAGCTCTCGGCTATGGTGGAACTTATGTCACGAAAGCACCGGCGCACGTAGCTGTTCTGCCCGTCGGATACGCCGACGGATACAACCGCCAGCTCTCGAATCGCGGCCGCGTCATCGTCCGCGACCACTACGCCCCCATCGTCGGCAGCATCTCGATGGATCTCACGCTTGTGGATGTGACTGGCATTCCCGGGATCGCTGTCGGCGACGAAGTAATTCTGCTTGGCACCGGCGATGGTCTGAGCGTCGATGCCCTCGAACATGCGAGATTAGCCAACAGTTCGCCCTACGAAATCCTCTGCAATATTTCCAAGCGCGTGCCACGAAGGTACGGGAGCTGAAAGAGGTGGCTAAGCTCTCTGGTGCTCCTTTTGGGCTTCCATATACTTGCGCAGGATCGCATTGATTGTCGTTTGATAGCCGCGGCCTTGCTTGCGGAAGAATGTCAGCACGTCGGGATCAACGCGCAAAGTAATCTGCTTCTTTGGTCCAGGCCAGATGATCGCCTTCTTGAAGAAATCAGGGCCGAGTTCGGGGGAGTCAGAAAAATCAATGTCCGAATCCTGAAGCGCGTCAACCCTCTTCCAATCTGTTTTCGATCGCTTTTTGGTATTGTTCCGTTTCACGCCGAGTTGCCTTTCTGAGTGAGATTACGCGAACGGCATCCAGTCCGCATTCCGCGAGAACCACTTGCATGGTGCGATCTCGAATCAGGCCGAGACCAACCCACCGGTTCTCTGCGTAATCCTCCCGCGTGTCCGGTTCCGCCACAACCACGCCGCGGAACATCTTTTCAGCGTCAGCGAAGTCGATTCCATGCTTGCGGACGTTAATGCGATTCTTCGCCTCATCCCATTCAAAATTCATCGTAACTCCAAATGTAGTTACAAGCAAGCGACTTAACTGTCACTTCTTTTAAGTCTCAAATATCGCAATCTCACGGCTGGGCTCCGGTGATGGATGTCACAAGCCTTTGAGCATCTCCACCGCGTCGTCCCGTTAAAGGACTAAATGCCAAGCATCAACTTCTCATTGCACCCGTTGAATGGTTAGCACCTGAGGTGATTCGCAGCGCCCTTGTTACACTAGAAGATTGACCATGCCTTCGCGCTACGCACAATGGATGTACGACTGGGAACATCGCCTCACCTCGGTGGACAACAACCGCGTGGTGCGCCCGCTGGACTGGGGCATCGAATTCGCCCAGGACTGGCCGTGCCGCAACGGCACGCGTCCTGGGCAGGCGGTCGAAGATCCGGCGAAATTCTTTATCGATTTCAACCGCCGCATCGTAGCCTCCAGCGACGAATTTTTCTCCTACAAAACGCCTACCGATTTCCGCCTGGAGAAGCGCGAGGTGCAGGTCTTCTCCACCCGCGAGGTTCCTGATCCGAAGCTGGAAGCGAAGGTGGAGGGTACGTTCGCCGAGTTCCTACGATTTGTCGCTCCGGTGAAAACGCCGTATCCGGAAAATAATCTGGTCAACGCCCGCTGGTTTCCCGCCCGTGGACGCCGCGCCATTGTTTTGCTGCCGCACTGGAATGCCGACGCGATCGCTTACGTCAGCCTGTGCAAAGTTCTGAACATGTTGGGCATCTCAGTCTTGCGGCTGAGCATGCCCTATCACGATATCCGCATGCCCGCAGAAACCAGCCGCGCCGATTACGCCGTCTCCGCCAACATCGGCCGCACCCTCGATGCCGTCCGCCAGGGGGTGGTGGATGTGCGCTGTTGTCTCGATTGGCTCGAGCAGCAGGGCTACAACAAGCTCGGAATTGTCGGCACCAGCCTGGGTTCCTGTTACGCATTCATCGCCGCCGCGCACGATCCTCGCATCCGGGTCGCAGCCTTTAATCATGCTTCCACTTTCGTAGCCGATGTCGTCTGGCATGGACAGTCAACCAGGCATATCCGGCAAGGAATCGAATTGCAAACTGATCTGGAAACCCTGCGCCAATCCTGGCTCGCCGTCAGTCCCATGGCATATTTCAAGCAGTTCGCGCGCTGGCCGCGGAAGTCGCTCATCATCTATGCGAAGTACGATCTCACCTTCCTGCCCGAGCTTTCGCGCAACGTAGTCACCGAATTCGAGCGTTATGGACTTGATCACAAAGTGGTGATCCTGCCCTGCGGGCACTACACCATGGGCGAAACTCCTTACAAATACATGGACGGTTGGCAGCTCGCTTCGTTTCTGCGAACTGCGTTTGAAGGTTGATCCATCTCGGCGACGGGGAACTAGGCGGTAGAATGTGATATGGCCGTGGCGCACAGAACCGATAGTGAAATGGTGGTGGAGCACCGTCGCGGCGAGTTCGTCATCAGCACCGACCGCGAGCGCTTGAACCTGGATGTGGTCCACGGTTTTCTTACGAACTGTTATTGGGCCACGGGGATTCCTCGGGAAGTGGTGGCGCGTTCCATCCAGCACGCGCTCTGTTTCGGTATTTATGATGGAGAGGGCGCGCAAGTCGGCTTCGCCCGCGTGATCAGCGATTTCGCCACCATCGCCTATATCGGCGACGTGTTTGTACTCGAAACCCATTGCGGACGCGGCCTTGGGAAGTGGCTGATGCAATGTATTGCGCAGCATCCTGCGCTACAGAACCTGCGTCGTTGGATTTTGACCACCCGCGATGCACACGGGCTTTATTCGCAAATTGGTTTTACTCCGGTTAAGTTTCCGGAAAGATTCATGGAACTTCACAATCCCGACGTATACAAAGCCCTCAGGAAAACGATATGAAGAATTCAGCTCCCACGAATATGTATCGGCCACTCTATGAAGCCGATCCGCAAATCGCCGCTGCCATCGACAACGAAACCCGCCGCCAGCACGAAGGCCTGGAGTTGATTGCCTCGGAAAATTTCGTCAGCGAAGCCGTGCTCGAAGCCGCAGGCTCGGTTTTCACGAATAAATATGCCGAAGGATATCCCGGCAAACGCTACTACGGGGGTTGCGAGTTCGCGGACGTAGTGGAGAACCTGGCCCGCGATCGCGCCAAACAGTTATTCGGCGCAGAGCACGCCAACGTGCAACCCCATGCCGGTTCGCAGGCAAACATGGAAGCTTACGCGGCCGTGCTGCAACCAGGCGACACGATTCTCGGATTAAATCTCGCGCATGGCGGGCACCTCACGCACGGCCATCACCTGAATTTCTCCGGCAAGACTTACAAGATCGTTCCTTACGGCGTGACCGAAGAAACCGAGACGATCGATTACGATGCGTTGGAAAAGCTGGCCGAGGAGCACCATCCGAAGTTAATTATCGGCGGTGGCAGCGCCTATCCGCGCACTATCGATTTCGCCCGCATGCGCCAGATTGCCGACAAACTCGGAGCGCTCTTCCTGGTCGATATGGCGCATTTCGCAGGATTGGTCGCCGGAGGCGCTCATCCTTCCCCGGTGCCGCACGCGCATATCGTGACTTCGACGACGCACAAGACGCTACGTGGACCACGCTCCGGCATGATTCTTTCCAAAGCCGAGTTCGCGCAAGCGATCGACAAAGTGGTTTTTCCCGGCATGCAGGGCGGCCCACTCATGCACATCATCGCCGCCAAGGCGATCTGCTTTCAGGAAGCGATGCAGCCCGAGTTCCGCGACTACGCAAAGCAAGTTGTGAGCAACGCGAAAGTGCTGGCAGAGACGCTGGCGGCTGAGGGTTTTCGCATCATTTCCGGCGGCACGGATACACACCTGATGCTGGTCGATGTCTTCTCCAAGGGCATGCTGGGCAGTGAAGCCGAGAAGGCGCTCGGCGAAGCCGGAATCACCGTCAACAAGAATGCGATCCCGTTCGATGTCAATCCGCCGCTTAAGCCGAGCGGTATCCGCATCGGTACGCCCGCTCTTACCACCCGCGGAATGAAAGAGCCCGAGATGCAGCAGGTCGGGCTTTGGATTGCCGATGCTCTCCTTCACCGGACTGATGCAGCCGTTCTGACGAGAATCCGTAAAGAAGTGCTGGGGTTGTGTGAGGCTTTTCCGTTGTATGCCGAGCGCCGGGCCAAGGCGCAGGCGGAAGTGCGAGCCTAGAGAGCTTGGTTTGATTCTAGTGGGAGCTGTTGCGTCCCCTGTGGTTAAATGCCTTCCGTGAAGATCGCCATCGACATCCGGCGCATGACAGAGTTCGGCGTCGGTACATATATTCGCAACGTGATTCGAACCTTGGGCCGGCTCGACCGGGAGACTACCTATTCTCTCTTAGGTCCGGCCGCCAAGGTCAAGGAAATCGGCCCACTTCCTGCCAATTTTCATACTGTTGCTCTGGCAGAGCCGGAGCGCTCCCTCACCAGCTACCGCGAATTTCGCATGGTGGTAAAGCGGCTGGAGTGCGACCTGGTCCATATTCCGAATTTGTTTTCGGTGCCGCGCGCCCTGTCGTGTCCCTATGTGATGACGGTGCACGATATTCTCGATCATCTCTCGCGCACTCGCGAGCGCACCGGATTTTGGCGAACCCTGCACTTTCAGCTGACCAAGCAAGTGTTGAGCGGCGCTGCGCGCATCTTTGCGGTCTCGAACTTCACGAAATTGGAAACCGAAAAGATATTCAACATTCCCGCGGGACGTATCGAGGTTGTCTATAACGCGATCGACGAACGACTGCTCCAGGGCCATGCCAACCCCGCAGACCGCCAGTTGATCGTCGAGCGCTATCAGGTCACTTATCCATTCCTGCTTTATGCCGGAAGAATCAGCCCGCACAAGAACGTGGTGCGCATGATCGAAGCTTTCTCAGCGTTGAAAACCGAGCTGGAAAAAGATCAGTTGTTTCCCGACCTGAAGCTCATCATCATCGGCGACGACCTCTCCGGCAATCCCGACCTGCGGCGCACCGTGATCCGAAGCGGCGTGCAAAACGATGTACGCTTCTTAGGCTTTGTGCCCATCGAAGTTTTGCGCACCTTCTACGATGCGGCGAAGATCTTCGTTTTTCCCTCGCTCTACGAGGGCTTCGGCCTGCCGCCGCTCGAAGCGATGGCTCACGGCACACCGGTCGTCACATCTAATGTTTCTTCGTTGCCCGAGGTGGTCGGAAATGCAGCAGTTCTGGTTCATCCGGAGAATGTTTTTGAAATCATGCGCGCATTGCATCGGGTTCTTCTCGACCAGCCTTTGCGCGAGAAAATGAAAGAGCGCAGCTACCGGCAGGCAGCTAAATTTTCCTGGGAAAAATCCGTGCGTCGGATTATGGACGCTTATCAGGAAGTCTTGAGCCAGACCGGTCCTATGGAATCTTCCGGCCAGCGTTCGGCTTCCGGCAGCAAGACCACCGCGGGCGTGGCCTAACCTACATTTTCAAGCCACATCGTCTGATCTTTAAGCGCGGATCTACTTCATCAGAGGTTGGCCGGGTGAGGCAATGGAGAGCTTGTGCAGCTTGGCTGTGACCCGGTTGCGGTCGGCATCGGTCTGAGCCGAAGCAAGGCGTTTGCGGAGTGTTGTGATCTTATGCTGACGGGCTCGGCGCCGGCGAATCTCGGGCCGGCGGCTGGGTGCTGACATTGAGTATGCTCCTGATAAATTTGTTGGCAGCCGCACTTGAAAGCAAGGCATTCGTGATACGCGCAGCTACATAAGCTATTGAATCGGAGACTGCGGCAACTGTCAATGCGCGTAGCCGCAGCCCGTAACGTTGTTTGGGCGTTGGCTATACCAGACTGGTTTTCGACAATGGCATCTCCCGGATTCGCTTTCCCGTTGCCGCGTGAATGGCGTTGTAAAACGCCGGGGCAAACGGCGGTACTCCCGGCTCTCCCGCACCCGCGGGAGGAGCGTCACTCTCCACGATGTAAACGTTGGTATGCTTCACTGCGCTGTCCATGCGAACCAGTCGATAATCGTTAAAGTTGCTCTGATTCACAACGCCGTTCGTGACGGTGATCTCGCTAAGCAGCGCCAGACTAGCGCCAAAGTTCGCCGCTCCTTCGAACTGGTTGCGGACATTATCGGGGGCAACAATTGTCCCCGCGTCCAGTGCCGTCCAAACATTGGGAATCTTCACCTGGCCCATGTCATCGACTTCGACCTCGACCACTGTTGCCACATAAGTCAAGAAAGAGCGATGCGCGGCGATGCCGAATCCATGTCCTTTGCCGCTGGGACGTTTTCCCCACCCTGACTTTTCCGCCACCATCTGCACCACGCGAGTGAGCCGCGCCGTGTCGAGTGGATACCGTTTCTGTTCTTCTTCCTCGTCGGGTGCGGCTTTCAGCGGAACGATGCGCGGCGGCCCGATCAGCTCGAGCAAATATTGAACCGAGTCCTGATTGGCAGCGTTGGCCAGTTCATCCGCGAAAGAATGAATCGCGAATGCGTGATAGATGTTGGCCACGCTACGCAACCATCCAATGCGCACGTGCGCGTCCGCAGGTCCATTTTCGGCGCGGTGGTTTGGAATGTCGAAAGGCAGATTGTTCCAGCCCAGGCCCATTTCATCATCGGCATATTTGGCATTTACGTCGAAGGTGGAAGCGATTGGCGGATAAACGGTGCGCTGCAGCCACGCCGTCGGCTTGCCGTCAGCTCCCACCGCAGCCTTCATATACATCGCAGCAACCGAATGGTAGAAGTCGAACTGAATGTCGTCTTCGCGACTCCACACGACTTTCACCGGCTTGCCCAGTTGTTTCGAGAGCACCGCTGCTTCGGCGACTTGATCGGGCTTTGATTTTCTCCCGAATCCTCCGCCGAGCAGCGGAACATGGCAAGTGACGTCCTCTTTTTTAATGCCAAGTACTGCGGCAATCGTTTCCTGCACGGCTTGAGGCGCCTGCGTTGGCGCCCATGCCAGGACTTTTCCATCGCGATATTCCGCAACGGCCACGGGTGGCTCCATCGAAGCGTGCGCCAGATGCGGAGCGTAATACTCGGCTTCGATAATCTTCCCGCCCTTGGCAAATTCCGCATCCACGTCGCCTACGTTGCGCACCACCTTGCAGGGCTGCCGGGATGTTGATTCCAGCGTCTTGCGGAATTTATCGGAGTTGTATACCGCGTTGGGGCTCGCATCCCAATCGACCCTCAAGGCCTTGCGCCCGCGAAACGCCGCCCAGGTGTTATCGGCGATCACGGCCACACCACCCAGTGGTTGAAAGTGATGCGGCGGTTTGAAGGGCGCAATGGTCAGAGTCTGTTTCACGCCGCGAACTTGCAGCGCCGCCTTATCGTCATAGGACTTAACTTTCTGCCCCAGAACGGGCGGATGCTCGACCGAGGCATACACCATGCCAGGCATCGTGGCGTCCATGCCGAAAACCGCTTTGCCGGTAACCATGGCGGGAAGATCGAACAATGCATTTTCTTTCCCAATGTAGCGCCACTGCGACCGGTCTTTGAGCGGAACATCTTCTTTCTTGGGAACTGGCAGTTTGGCCGCGGCTGCGGCGAGTTCACCATAGCCGAGCCTTCGGCCACTGGTCTTGTGCATCACAAAGCTAAGCTCAGTGCTGCACTCTCTCGCCGGCACTCCCCATTGCTGCGCCGCAGCAGCGATCAGCATGACGCGTCCAGTAGCGCCTACCTGCCGCATCTGGTCAAAAAAACTGCGAACCGAGTGCGAGCCGTCCGTATCCTGATCGCCATATTTGGCATCACCGATCGCCTGGTCAATTTTTACCTTCGACCAATCGGCGTCCAGTTCGTCCGCAACCACCAGCGGAAGCGCAGTGCGGCTGCCACAACCCATCTCTGAGCGGCTGGCGACGATCATAACTGTGCCGTCGCTCGCAATCGAGAGAAAGATGTCCGGCCGAAAAGCCGCGGCTGCATCACCGGAGGCCTTGGCCCAGAGCGGCTTTGGAACAAGCTGCAGACCCAGCACAAATGTTCCGGTCGCAAATGCGCCTTTCAGAAATCCGCGGCGGCTGACGTTCTCAATGTTATTCATGCCATCTCCTTGGCAGCCTGGTGAATCGCGGACCGAATACGCTGGTAGGTGCCGCAGCGGCAGAGATTGCCCGCCATCGCCTCATCAATCTGCTCGTCAGTGGGATTGTGATTCTGGTTCAGAAAAGCGATGGCTTGCATGATCTGGCCCGTCTGGCAGTATCCGCATTGTGGAACCTTGATTTCCATCCAGGCCTTTTGCACGGGGTGCAATCCTTTGGCGGATACGCCTTCAATCGTGGTGATGCTGGCTCCGTTCACATCTTTCATCGCCACCGAACACGACCGCACCGCCTGGCCGTTCTTGTGAACCGTGCAGGCCCCGCACAAGGCCATGCCACAGCCGAACTTTGTGCCGGTAAATCCGGCCACGTCGCGCAAGTACCAAAGCAGCGGCATTTCCGGGTCGCCATCGTAGGTCTCTTCCGTCCCGTTCACTTTGAAGCGGACCATTGCCCCTCCACCATTACGGCTAAATGAAATTTGCTGAGACTGTCTATCCTATTGATCTACAGCGCAAGGTTCAAGGCGCATTCGAGCGGAGGGTGATTTGCTCTACGCGGCCGTAAGTAAGATCGGCGCGCCCTTCGTGATCACCAACGTATGTTCATAATGCGCCGACGGCCTGCGATCTGCCGTGACTACCGTCCACTTGTCCGGAGCTATGAAAGATCGTCCGGATCCCGCCGCAATGATCGGTTCTACGGTAATCACCAAGCCTTCTTCAAGAATCTGATTCGCGCATGGATCAGGATAGTTGGGGACGCGCGGCTCTTCATGAATGGTGCGTCCAATGCCGTGACCTCCCAAGTCGCGGATCACGGAAAATCCGCTGCGCCTTACTTCGCGCTCCACCGCTCGTCCAATCTCCGAAACCCGGAAGCCGGCGCGCGCCACCAGCATCGCCTTCGCAAACGCCCGTTCCGCGCATTCGATCAGGCGCTGCCGCTCCTCGGTCACTTCGCCCACCGGCACCGTGACGGCAGCATCCGCCATGAAGCCATCTTTTTCAACGGTGACATCGAGTTTCACCAGATCGCCTGCCTCAAGCGCGCGTTGCCCCGGAATACCATGCACCGCCTCTTCATTTACGCTGATGCAATTCACGCCAGGAAATTTGTAAACCAGAGCGGGCGCGGAGCGTGCTCCGTGTTGCGTCATCACGCCCGCGCCAACTGCGTCCAATTCCTGCGTGGTGATTCCCGGCCGCACCGCGCTTTTCATCGCGCTCAGCATCAGACACACGATGGCGCCGGCCGCGCGCATCCCGGCCAATTCTTCCGGACCATTGATGGACATGGGATTACCTCAAGAACATGATATCGCTTATCGAAAGCAGTCTGATTCAAACGGGTTTCTTAGGTCCGAAGAAGAAGAGCAGTGCGAATCCGCCGATGTAGTAGGGCACGCTTTGGCGAAAACTGCAGCCGATGAAGCGTGATGCCAAGCCAAACAAGCCCAGCAGGTCGCATAAAACATAAGTGGCCAGGTAGCCGTTCTTCCAATGATCCAAAGTGAGTGGATCGTCGGGATGAGCCGCCAGGCTTGGCTCGAAGCGCAAGACCAGAGTCCGCCGGATGACAAAAATCACGCCCACAATGGCCACGCCGGCGGTAGTGAAAATATAGCTCAATGATGGATCGAAAACTGCCGCTCGCCAGCGCGGAATTTCGCCAACGCCAGCATAAACAAGAATGCTGGCCAACATTCCCCACTGCATCGCCTGCAGTGTCTTTAAAGTCCCTCTCATGTACGGCCGGCCTGCGTTGACAATATTCTCCTGCAATTTCCGCGACGCCAGCACAAATTTATTTGACGGCATCCCTTCAGACACTATTCCAAGCACAAGTCAGCGGCCATATTCAGCGGCGATGTTCAGCGCCGTGCAATCCCGGGCGGACCCGGAAAAATATCTGGAACGATATGGGAAAGTTTCCATAAGCCGCATCCAGCGCGGCGGGCTTTGAGTAAATGGTTACATCCGCCCCTGCACCCAGTTGCCACGCGCGATTCTGCACCAGATCGCGGGTCCCTCCGAACGTGTAGCCGCCGATGCGGTAGGCCGGATGCACCGCCGCCTGAGGAAACAATTCATCTTTATCGACGAGTTCCAGCCGCGTAAATGCATAATCGCGCCGCCGGAAATTCAACGTGGATTCCAGCAGGTAGCCGTTCAGATTAGTTCCCGGGCCGATCTCATGCACACGGCCCCAGATCAGCGAACTCGCCCAATTGCCCCGACCTAAGGGACGGGTGTACTCGATGGAAGCCGTCTGCCGCCACTGGTTCCAGGGCTCCAGCGCCTCCGGGTGGTCAAGGTGCCCGATGCTGTATTGCGCTGCCCAGTTTCGCCCGGGAGCGATGCTGCCGCGTACCGACCAGGAATCCAGCGCGGCCGGCTGGACACTCCAGCGTTCTTCGTTGGGTTCGTGTCCGTTAAAGGCGCAGCCTTCCAGCTTGAACCGCTCGATCACAAATCCCGTCGTAAGCACGCCGAAGCTGGTGTGCGTGGAATCCTGCAGGTGATGGCTCAGCGGCGCCAGGGGCAACTCCGCCGCCGAAGTTCGGTGAATGTAGGTGACCGGACCGAGTGCCGGCTCGGCCGACGGCCCGCCATACAGCTCCCACGAGACCTTCCCGGAAATCGGAACCAGGTAGAGCGCTGCAATCTCCGCGAAAACATTGTGCGGATGCTGATGATCGACCAGCGCCTCGCCATGATAAGTCTCTCCTGTTTGAAACAACTCCGGAAATCCCGGATGAGGCGAGGTCAGCGATTCCGCCGAGAACATCTGCCGCAGCAAAAGCGTTCCCCGGCCCAGCTTGTGTTTTTCCATCGCCATTTCCCAATTGACCGACTCAGCTTTGCCCTCGCCGCGTGGCCCGCCCTGCTGGTTGTAGTCGGTAAAGATCTCGCCATGCGCCATCAGCTCCCAACCTGCCTGCATCCGCATCCACGCGTGTTCCGGCACCGATGCCGGCTCCCATGCCGTTCCCGATCCATCATGCGGAGACGGAAGCTGGGACACGTCCATGTGTTCCATCGGAGTGTTCATTCCGCTCATGGAAGCGTCCTGCGCGCACACCGGAACAAGACTGATCGCAAAACCAAATAAACTTCCCACAATTGCAAAGAAGACCGCTCGCGCCACCAGAACCTCCCGTCGCAAACGCAAGACCAAAAAAAGACAGCGATGCCGCATGCGCGGGACGCATGCCAGCAAGGAATCAGCTGGGAGTGTGGTCTAGATTCTTAGAGCCGTAACGATGGTAGGGCCGCCGGAAGTAAACGCGGGAAGCAAGTCGAAAGAGCGTTGCTCAGAGGAAGATGCAAACGAACGATTAGTGACCGGGTCGGCCTCAACTGCGTGCTGCGATGGCCGCGGCGAAAAAGCAGCAATCGGCAGCGCACGCGCCGGAGAGCTTACGCAGCACCGCATGTCATGCGAGCGTGACTTGGTGGGCGCGGGAATGGAGTGACATCCCGTGTGCGGTGAACCTGCAGAAGAGGAATGAACCGGAGCAGAGAACAGGCAGCTGACTCCCGCGCTCGCGACTAGGATCGCTCCGAACAGCAGCGCCATAATCATCTTAGGAGCAGCGATTCTACCCAGACTTCGGATCATACCTATGTCCCGGTAATCTTCACCCGCAGCTCTTCCGGCAGCCGCTCCCGGATCTCCGGAGGCAGGCGGTCATGCACGCGGCGCGCGCCTTGTTTGGCCGCATCCAGCACCGTCACCGGCGCGGGCGTGGCTACCGCCACCACCAGCCAGATGAGCGCGGATAGGGCAAAGCCAGCCAGAGCCGCAATCTCCAGCCAGAAAGCATGTCGCGGCCCAAAGTGGCGGATCACGCCAAATGCCAGCAGAAACACTCCGCCGGAAACCGAGGCCAGCGTGATCAGCCCTACGTCGATCATGCGATGAAGGCGCTGGCGGCTGCGGCAGCGCTCGCAACCGGCGAAATGGCTTTCGTAGTCAGCGCACATCTCCGGCGCCAGGCCGGAAATATCGTAGCGCCAACCCGCCAGAATCTTGCCTACAATTGGATCAATGCACTGCTGACTCATAGATAACGGCAACAGATAACGGCAATAGATGACTACAGCTGAATGGGCGGCGAAATCTCGGATTGCACGGCCACCATCACGCGGTTGTGAAATAACCCGCCGCGCAGGGCCAATGCTCTTTCCGCCTCTCTCCGCGCAATTTCCGGATGATTGTTCTGCTCAGAGAGATGCGCCAGCACGACAAACGCTGCATTATTATCATAGTCGCCGGTGAAGAAATCCGCGAGTTTCTCGTTCGAGAGATGCCCCATGTTGCTAGCCACGCGCTGCTTTACGCTCCATGGATAGGGCCCGCCGCGCAGCATTTCCACATCGTGATTCGACTCCATGACCAGCACATCGGAGCCGCGCAAGTGGTCGCGAACATTCACTGGCAAGTAGCCGAGATCAGTCGCCACGCTGATCTTGGCGCCTTCCACGCGAAAGGTAAAACCCACCGGATCGGCGGCATCGTGTGGGATGGTGAAAGGCTTCACCTCAATATCGCCCACCTGAAAGCGGTGGCCCGATTCAAAGCGCTCGAGCTTTTCCAATTGTGGCCGCTCGCCGTTTTCGTTGCGCAGCGCCCTCGCCCACGCGGCGTGCGTCGCCCCGGTCATGAAAACCGGAATGCGCAACTTCTTCGCCAGCATGGCCAAGCCATAGACATGGTCGGAATGTTCGTGGGTGATCAGAATCGCCGAAAGCGATCGGGGATCTTCCCCCAGCGCCTTCATGCGCTTGAAAGTCTCCCGGCAGGAGATGCCCACATCCACCAGAATCCTGGTTCGCGTGCTGGCCACGAACGCGCAATTTCCCCGGCTCCCACTGGCCAGCATCGACACCGTTACACACATGCACGAAGCATACGCGTCCCACCTGTGGAATTGGGAGTAACTTTTTCGCTATCCGATACCTTTGAATTCCGGCGCCCGCTTCTTAGCGTCGGCCTTCCGGTTTCGGTAAAAGAATCGGCGTCGGAAACCGAGACCCTGCCCGCCGGCTGCCGTCCTCATTTTCCCTGCCGCAGATTGTCGATGGCACGCCGCATCACCGCGCCTCCATAGGCCCCAGCCATTCCCGGCAACGCCGTCAGGAACGATCCATACACCTGCCCGCGCGTCGGCTTCACCGTCATAATCACATACGCTGCAAGTTCGGTCAGGGGAATAAAAATCGCCACCACAATCACACACCGCCACGGCCAGCGCGGCCGCAACAGACCCAGCAGCATGCAGGCCATCAGTACCAGCAAAGCTGTGAACAGCAGGTCATTAACCGCTACATCTGCCAACCCCGTCCCTATGCCCGCGATTGCGGCCAGAACGTAGAAGCGCAGGTCGCTCCTAATTCGCCGCGAAATTATCTCGGTTGACATGAAGATTGTTGATTAATGATTGCTGATTGTTGATTGGAAATCAAAAGCGAGTTCCCCCTGGGGTTGTTTTCAATCAGCAATCAGCAATCAACAATCATCAATCATCAATACTGATAAAATCCCCGCCCGCTTTTCCTTCCCAGCCACCCCGCATCCACCATCTTGATCAGCAGCGGACACGGCCGGTACTTCGGATCACCCAGTCCATCCAGCATGACTCGCATAATATCCAGGCAAACATCGAGTCCGATAAAATCCGCGAGCGTCAGCGGCCCCATGGGGTGCGCCATGCCGAGCTTGAAGACTTCATCTACCGCCTCCGCCGTGGCGACACCTTCCATCACGGCATACATGGCTTCGTTGAGCAGAGGCATCAGCACCCGGTTCGAGACAAATCCCGGCGCGTCATTCACCTCGACCGGAGTCTTTTCCAGTCTCAGCGCCAGGTTCCGAGTTTCAGAAAATGTCTCTTGTGACGTAGCCAGCCCGCGGATCACCTCCACCAGCTTCATCACCGGTACCGGATTAAAAAAATGCATGCCAATCACTTTGTCAGGCCGTTTAGTCAGTGCAGCCAACTTAGTGATGGAAATTGAAGAAGTGTTCGAGGCCAGAATCACATCCGCCCGCGACAACCGGTCGAGATCACGAAAAATCTCCATCTTGATTTCGAACTTCTCGGTCGCCGCTTCCACGATAAAATCGCAGACCGCCAGCCGCGCCCGCTCGGTCACTCCCTCGATTCGTCCTAACGCCGCATCCTTGCCGGAAGCGGTGATCTTGTTCTTCGCGACCTCACGATCAAGATTCTTCGTGATCGTCGCCATCCCGCGATCCAGAAACCGTTGCTCCACATCGCATAACACGACGGAATAACCGCTGCGCGCAAAAACATGGGCGATGCCATTGCCCATGGTTCCCGCACCGACCACTCCCACTCGCTTGATTTCCATCTATCTACCTCGCACCAAATTACCTCGCACCAAACCAAACCGCGTCTTGTTCTGAGTTCAAGAAAACGTTTGAGTCTAACACCAGGAACGGATGTCGGGGCTCAGACTCCGAACAGGACCTGACTGGAGCAAAGCCGAAAAGTGGAGATTTGACGTCTGAGAAATTCAAAAAGCCTCTTGACATATCTACTACACATGTAGTAACACTGCGTACGTCGATAGGAGATGCAATGCCCAATCCCAAACTCACTCATTTGGAGTTGAAGGTCATGGAAACACTATGGACCCGCGGCAGCGCTTCCATTCGCGAGATTCAGGAAGACTTTCCCGAGACGGACCGCCCCGCCTACACCACGGTCCAAACCACGGTCTATCGCCTCGAAGGCAAGAGGGCGGTGCGGCGCGTTAAGAAGGTCGGCAACTTCCACGTCTTCGAGTCCGCCATTTCCCGCGATGTCGCGCAGCGGAAGTTGATCGATGACCTGCTCGCATTGTTCGGCGGCCGTACCCAGCCAGTCATGGCGCACCTCATCGAATCGGGCAAACTCACGCTGGCCGACGTCAAAGCAGCCGAGAATACCCTCCGCCAACTTGAGAAAAAGGACAAGCTCCTATGATCGCGAACTCCTTATCCCTACCGACGATCTGGAACTACCTCGCGCTCGGCTTGGCCGATCACTTGTGGCAATCCACCCTGGTCGCCGTGGCCGCCGGCCTGCTCACTTTAATCCTCCGCCAGCACCGCGCCCGCGCTCGCTACTGGCTCTGGCTGGTAGGGTCGCTGAAATTCCTGGTTCCTTTTTCGTTGCTGGTCAGCATCGGCAAATCCCTCAAGTGGTTGCATCACTCAACTCCAGCCGCGTCGCCCGCACTGTACTTCGCGATGAAAGAGATCGGCCAGCCCTTTACTCAGGCAGCGGCACCGGCGGTCGGCGCCACCACAGCCTCGATGGCGCACTCCAGTCTGCTCCATTTTTTTCCCGTAGTCCTTAGTGCCATTTGGCTGTGCGGATTACTCGCCGTGTTGTCTGTATGGACGATGCGCTGGCATCGCATTTCCGCGGCTATGAAGTCATCGGACCTGTTGCGCCAAGGGCGTGAAGTTGCCGCGCTGCGGCGTCTGGAGCGCATCGGCGGAATCCGCAAGCCGATCGACATACTGCTGTCACGTGCCTCGCTCGAGCCTGGAATTTTTGGCATCACCCGCCCAGTGCTGATCTGGCCCGAGGGAATCTCGCACCGCCTGGAAGACGCGCACCTCGAAGCCATCCTCGCACACGAAGTCTGGCACGTACGCCGTCGCGACAATCTCTACGCCACGCTGCACATGCTGGTCGAAGCGGTTTTCTGGTTCTATCCCCTTGTCTGGTGGCTGGGATCGCGCCTGCTCGAAGAGCGCGAACGCGCCTGCGACGAGGAGGTCATCGAATTAGGCAGCGACCGCCAGGTTTATGCCGAGAGCATTTTGAGAGTCTGTGAATTTTGCCTGAGTTCCCCGCTGGCCTGCGTCTCTGGCGTTACTGGCGCTAATCTAAAACAAAGGATGGTTCACATTATGTCCGACCGCCTGGTGCACAAACTTGACTTTGCCAAGAAGCTCATGCTCACCGCCGCTGCATTCTTGGCGATTGCCGTTCCCATCACCTTCGGCCTGTTTCATGCCGCCCCCGGCCAAGCCCAGCCGCAAACGGAAGAGGCGTCTGTCGCCTTACCGGTATGGGAATCCGTATCGATCAAGCCCTACAACAATCCGAATCCTCTGCAAAATGCCAAGGTCATGTTTTCACTCAAAGATGGCACCTTCATAGCAAGGGGAATCACTTTACGAAACCTGATTGAAATGGCGTACCACGTTCAGGAAAGCGAGCTCACCGGCGGTCCAGATTGGCTCGACAGCTCCAGGTTCGACGTCGACGCCCGGCTCAACTCTGCACGTTCTGCCGCGATAAAGAATGCGGGGCCGAAGGGAGCGAACTTCGACGATCGGCTGTTCTTGAAGTCCCTCCTGACAAACTATTTCAAAGTTGCTGTGCATCAGGAATCGCGAAATCTCTCTGTTTATGAGTTGGCTGTCGACGATGGCGGCTCGAAACTTCAACTGGCTAAGGAAATGGGCATGTCCCATCTGGGCAATGGAGAGTTAGTCTCGCAGGGCATCCCCATCGAACTCCTCGCGAACCAGCTATCGACCCGCCTCGGCCGAACCGTTGTCGACAGGACCGGACTCACGGGTCTCTACGCCTTCAATCTTCGTTGGAGTCCCGACCCAAACGAAAATGTGCGTGAGATGCAGATGGTGAGCCGGCGTGAGGGGGATGCGCCCGCTACTCCGCCGGCAGCAGATCAAACACGCGCTCCAAACCTCCTCATCGCCGTCCAGGAGCAACTTGGACTGAAACTCGAAGCCAAGACCGAACCGGTGCCGGTCCTCGTCGTTGATCACGCCGAGTCCCCATCCGAAGAATAACCGGCGAATTTTAGGGAATGCACCAACGGGCGCCCCGGCTTTGTCCCTGTGTCACTTGCAGGGACAGAACGGGGCTTTTGAGTTTCTCGGGGCAATCTCATGACGCCCAGAGGTGTAAAATCTAGAGGCAAACCTGATTACCTGATCTCCTAGATTGGAAAGGAACTCTCATGGCAACCGTGGAAGCCCCCGTCCGGCCGCGCACTTCTTCGTCACCGCAATCTCATTCCGGCCCCTTTATCAACGAGCCTTTTTATGATTTTCGCCACGAAGATAACGCGCGCAAGATGCGCGCCGCTATCGAGCGCGTCCGCGGACAACTCGGCCACGAGTATGACCTCATTATCGGTGGCCAACGCGTCAAGACCACCGACAAGATCAAATCGCTGAATCCCTCGCGCCCCTCGCAAGTGGTCGGAATCCACCAGAAGGCGGGCAAAGAGCACGTGGAACCCGCCATGCAAGCCGCGCTCAAAGCCTTCGAATCCTGGAAAAACACTTCGATCGAGGAGCGCACCAGCCTGCTGTTCCGCGCCGCCGACCTGATGCGCCAGCGCAAAATGGATTACATGGCCTGGCTGGTTTTTGAAGTCAGCAAAAACTGGGGCGAGGCTGACGCCGATATCTCCGAGACCATCGACTTCCTCGAGTTCTACGCGCGCGAAGCTCTCCGCTTCGCAAAAACCGAACCGCCCGTGCAGTTGCCCGGCGAGCGCGACACTCTTAGTTACATTCCGCTCGGCGTCGGCGCGGTCATTCCTCCCTGGAATTTCCCCTGCGCCATCATGGCCGGAATGACCGTCGCCTCTATCGTCAGCGGCAATACTGTGATCTTAAAGCCATCCAGCGATTCCCCCACGATTGCTGCGAAATTCATGGAACTGCTGGAAGAGGTTGGCCTGCCGGAAGGCGTAGTGAACTTCTGCCCCGGCGCGGGTGCAAGCTTCGGCGATGCCGTGGTCGCGCATCCTAAAACCCGCTACATCGCCTTCACCGGCTCGCGCGAGGTCGGATTGCACATCAACCAGGTAGCTGCAACGCAAGCTCCCGGCCAGCTCTGGATTAAGCGCACCATCCTCGAGATGGGCGGCAAGGACGCAATCATCGTTGATGCCGATGCCGACATCGATTCCGCCGTCGAAGGCGTCGCTCAAGCCGCGTTCGGCTTTCAAGGGCAAAAATGCTCGGCCTGCTCCCGCGCCATTGTCGACGAACGCATTTACGATAAGTTCGTCGAGCAACTCGAGGCTCGCGTGGAAAAAATCACCATCGGCGATCCCGCCGAAAATACCGGCATGGGAGCCGTAATCAACGAAGGTTCGATGAAGACCATCCTGGGATACATCGAGCAAGGGAAAAAAGACGGACGCCTGATCACCGGCGGCGAACGCGCCGCCGAAGCCGGAGAAGGCTACTACGTCCGGCCCACGGTGATCGCCGATATTCCGGCCAAGTCCAAACTCGAGCAGGAGGAGATCTTCGGCCCGGTGCTGGCAGTGATCAAAGCCCGCGGCTTCGATCATGCATTGGAGATCGCGAATGACACCGAGTTCGGCCTCACCGGCGCCATCTATACAAAATCGCGCGACAAGATCGACCGCGCCATTCGCGACTTCCAGGTAGGCAATCTCTACATCAACCGCAAATGCACCGGCGCCATGGTGGGAGCGCATCCCTTCGGCGGCTTCAACATGTCGGGCACCGACTCCAAATCAGGTGGCCCGGATTATCTCTATCTCTTTACCCAGGCAAAGTCCGTCGGGGAGAAAATCGGGTAATCCTTTTTCAGAGTATCGGCAACTCTACATGTATTCGATGCAAGAACGTGATTGCATGGATTACTCAGATGTAGAGGAGATACTTTATGAAAGACGACTTTTTAATGACTCTTGCCCCTGTCCTGGTTAGCTCTTTCTTATTGGCGTTAAGCACACCGTGCTTGAATGCCCAGATTACTAACGCGATTCAAGCCCACATCGACCACTCCTTCGTGATCGGCAACACCACCCTGCCGCCGGGCGAGTATACGTTCCGGATGATGCAAAATTCCGAGCTTTCGATAATGTCAGCGACCAGTGAAAATGATAAGACCGACGTAGATTTCATCGTCCGCGAGGCCATCGATAATCACACTCCCGCGCACACGGAACTAACATTTCGTAAATATGGAAACACTGAGTTTTTGAACAAGATTTTCGAGAACGGCTCAAAAATCGGAGCTGAAGTCACAGAAACCAGCAGGGAGGAATCGCGCCTGGTGAAGGACGGCCAGCAGCCTACGTTGCACACAGAAGAAAAGTAGAAAGACATCGATAACGATGGAACCAGTCGCGGCGTAAATGTCCATCAGGACTTTTACGCCCGGGACTGGGAAATATCGACTCAAGGATCAAGATTTTTCAAAACCCGCTAGTCATTGACCGGCAACGACAGGCAACGGATTCCGCTCCAGAAATTGCCGCTGGTGCCAATACGGATACACCGCTGCCACCTCGCTCGCGGCATCCAGCTTTGCAATTTGCTCGCGAGACAGATTCCATCCCTCAGCCGCCAAGTTCTGCCGTAACTGTTCTTCGTTTCGTGCTCCCAAAATCACTCTTGAAACCGATGGCCGCTGCAAAACCCAGTTTAATGCCACCTGCGGCACCGTTTTTCCCGTCTCTTTTGCAGCCGCATCCAGCGCATCGACCACCTTATATAAATACTCGTCCTGCATCTGCGGCCCCTGTCCGGCCGTCTTATGCAGCCGGCTGCCTGCCGGCAACGGCTGCCCGCGCCGGATTTTCCCGGTGAGCCTACCCCAGCCCAGCGGACTCCACACCAGCGCACCCACGCCCTGATCCAGCGCCAGCGGCATCAGTTCCCATTCGTACTCTCTTCCGATCAGAGAGTAATAAACTTGATGTCCGACATAGCGCTCCCAACCATATCGGTCAGCAACAGCCAAACTTTTCATCAGGTGCCAGCCGGAAAAATTCGAGCAGGCAATATATCGAACCTTCCCGCTGGTCACCAGCTGATTCAGCGTACTCATAACTTCTTCAACCGGAGTCAGCGCATCAAACCCGTGCAGATGATAGATATCGATGTAATCCGTCCCCAGCCGGCGCAAGCTCGCTTCGCAAGCCCGAATCACGTGATACCGCGACGACCCCACATCGTTCGGCTCCGCGCCAAGACGAAAAGTTGTCTTAGTAGAAATCAAGACATCGTCACGCCGCCCGGCAATTGCCTCCCCTAAAATCGTCTCGGAGAGCCCATCCGAGTAAACGTCGGCGGTATCAAAAAGATTGACGCCCGCTTCCAGGCAGATATCGACCAGCCGAGTTGCCTCGGCCACATCGCTCGCCCCCCACGCGTTAAAAAACTCGTTACCGCCGCCAAATGTTCCTGTGCCAAAACTCAGTACCGGCACTTTCAAACCAGATCGTCCCAGCGTTCGAAATTCCATGAGAAGTAGATGCAGTGCAAATAAGAACGATGCGCTAAACAAAACACAACGATGAAGGTCTACCCTGTGCCCCTCTGTGTCCCCTGGGGTAGAGGGTTTTTCGCCGCATCGGTCAAAGCGCCACCAATAAAAAAGCCGCCCGCAGGCGGCTCGGCTCTAAGAAAATACTCAAAACCTACGGCATCACTCCTGCCGGCGTCTGCGGAGCCGGTCCCGCGGTAGTCGCCGCGGCAGCCTCGTTCAGAATCCGGTGATGGATGGTAAACAGCGCCAGCTCCAGCCGATCCGACACGCCAATCTTGTCATAAACATTTCGCAAATAATTCTTAATGACCTGTTCGGTGGTTCCCAACTGCGTGGCGATTTCTTTATTCTTGTATCCCTGCACAATCAGCGCCACGATGCGCAACTCTTTTGCAGTCAGCCGGTCGCGCACGCGCAGCCCGACCATATCGTTTTCGGTCAACTCACTCGGCACCGCCACATCCTGCACCCAAGTTTCTCCGCGCGCTACTTTGCGCACGCAGTCGACCAATGCCGCACTGGTCACGTTGCGATAGACCACGCCATGCGCGCCGTTCGCCATGTGCCGCTGCGCGCTCTCGCCCGTATCGGCCAGCACCACCACGCGCGTCTTAGCCTTGTTCGCGCCCTGCACGATGGCGGCAAAATCATTGTGGAATCCCGCCGCCACCACCAGAACCGCGGCGCGGAATTTATCCAGAGCCATAAACATCTGCTCCGGCGTTTGAGCCTGCGCCACAATGCGCATCTCGTCTTCCACCGCCAGCACCTTGGCAATGCCGGCGCGGAAGATTGCCTGGTTATCGGCCAGAATCAGTTTGAGCATGTGATTGACGCTCCAAAGTCATCCTAAGAATTACATCCGTGTTACCACGGCATTGTTGATTGATGATTGATGATTGTTGATTAAAAATCTCATTGTCCCCGTTTTTCAATCAACAATCAGCAATCAAAAATCAGCAATTCTGTCTACGAGTTCCTCACAAACTCGTAGGAGTCGATTACGCAGGCCACGCCTTTGCCCTCTTCACTGGCTCCCGTCGGATCCGTGCGCACCACGCGTCCCTTGCACTGAATCACAACATTTTCCTGCCCTCCAGTAACATCCGGGGGCAGCGTGATCTCGAATTCCACCGGCGATCCAATCTCCAGCGACGCGTCGGCTCGAATGTAAACTCCGGCCGCGCTCAGATTTCCTGTTGTCCCCTTGGCGTCGCCGCTGGCCGCATCGCTGTGCAGTTTGATCGGCAACTCCAGTGGAAATCTTTTTCCGGTCCGTGCTTCTTCGGACACAGTGCCTCCTCTTTCGTGGTTCGATCCTTCTCTCTTTGCGAACGAGGCCAATACCATCAAAGTACGCTCCTGGCAGGCGGATCACCCACTTTACAGCTCACGGCGGTTATATCACGGATGCCAGCTCTATAAAAGCCTGATAACGAATTAGTTAAGGGTAGAACCTAGATTCCCCCCATCCCGTGTGTGAGCCGCGCGCTCCCGTCCGCCGCCTTTGACCTTGCCTTCTGAAGTCTGCATCTCTGTTATTGTTATTATGCCCGCCGGGTGAATAAGAATGGCTCGACCATCGAACAATTCACCGCCCCAAGCCCTGAAAGGCAAGGTCGCCCTCGTAGCCGGAGCCACCCGGGGCGCCGGACGCGGCATCGCTATCGCCCTCGGCGAAGCTGGTGCCACCGTCTACTGCACCGGCCGGAGTTCAAGGAAGATCTCGAAGAAAAGCTCGCGAAAGCCGCCCATGAAGCCCGGCCAGCGCGAAACTATCGAAGAGACCGCCGACCTGGTCACCGCCGCCGGAGGCCACGGCATTGCCGTGAAAGTCGACCACGAAGTTCCCGCCGAAGTTAAGAAACTCACCGCGCTAATAAAACGCCGACATAAGGGGCTCGACATTCTCGTCAACGACGTCTGGGGCGGCGACGCCCTCACCGAATGGAGCAAGCCTTTCTGGGCCGTCAATCTCGATAACGGTCTGCGCATGCTCAAGCAAGCCATCCATTCCCACATCATCACGGCTCACTACGCCGCGCCGCTCATGCTTGGCCGTCCCGGCGGAATCATCTTCGAAATCACCGACGGCGACGCCTTCTACTACCGCGGCAACCTCTTCTATGACCTCGTAAAAATCTCAGTCATCCGCCTTGCCTTCGCCATGTCCCGCGAACTGCGCAAACGCAAGATCGCTTCCGTCGCCCTTACTCCCGGCTTCCTGCGTTCCGAAAGAGTTCTTGAACACTTCAAAGTCACCGAAGCCAACTGGAAGGATGCCGGCAAGAAAACGAACGCTGACAAAAACAGTCCAGATCAAAACAGTCCCGATCAAAACAGTAAAGACCAGAACGACGCCCCCAGCGATTTCATGGTTTCCGAATCGCCACGCTACATCGGACGCGCCGTCGTCGCCCTCGGCACCGATCCCGACGTGATGAACAAGACCGGACGCGTCTACAGCTCCTGGGCGCTCGCTCGCGAATACGGATTCACCGACCAGGACGGCACGCAGCCGCACTGGGGCAACTACGCCCGTAAGAAATACGGCAAATACAAAATCTGCGACGACAAGTTCTATTCCTACTGGACTCCCGGCCTGATCGACCTGATCTTCCCCGACTGGTTCTAGTTGGGACCAAGCTGGAATGCGAGTGGACATCTGCCGAAAAAGGAGAGATGGCGCAGTGGGGGAGGGGGAAGCTGACCGTACTTGGGAAACCGACTGCGCCACCAGAGGAGCGAACGACCAAGGGCCGAATGCTCCTTCCCATCTTTCATCCTAAGAGACACAAAACTTACAACCCCGACGTACTTTGGGCTGTTCAAAATTGCTCACCCTGGAAATAAAATTCTAGGCGCTCCATCCCTTGACTCTGTTTGGATGAACCCGCCATTTCCGCCGTGCCGTGCCGGCCACAATCAGCATTCCTGTCCCCAACAAACCCATAGTGCCGGGCTCCGGAACAGTTGTTCCACCTCCGCCGCCCCCACCCACAGCTGCACAGCCGCCGATCGTGTTGCCCTGCAGCGTCACCGCGCCGTTTTGCGCCAACGCGCTGCCGCAAGTGATGCTGGCGCCGGTATTCAGGGTTATGCTGGTGAGCGCGAGTATATTTCCTTCGAATGCGGTGCTGGTACCAAGAGTCGCGGAGCTGCCAACCTGCCAAAATATGTTCGGGTCACTCATCAGCTTGCCAGTTAGGCTGTTGATGAAAATAACCGACGAGGCGCTCCCGGTTGTAAGCGAACTGCCTATCTGAAACACAAACAGCGACCCAGGCTTGCCCTCGAGGGTCAGCGTGTCACCTGTCGCCAGGTCAGCGGAACTGGTGAACGAATAGACGCCGGACTTAAGGGTCAACCCACCCAGGTCCGTACCAGTCAAGCTGCCAGTGGGTTTAAGGCTCTGCGCCTGAATGTACGCCGTGGTCAGATCCTTCTGGGCCTTCAGCGCATTTGCATTGCATATGTTAGTGGTTCCAGTCACGGTCATGGTTCCCGCACCAGTCAGCGCGCAACCCGGGCTAATGCCTAGATTTCCGGTAAGCAGAGTTGTGCCGGTATTGGTGACGGTTGAACCAGCCAGCACGACATAGCCGCTGGCAGTCCCCAGGGTGATTGAGTCCGCAAAAGCACTAAGTAGCAGCAACGGGAGCGACAAGAGTGACAGAGCCAAGCACCGAATCAGGCGGAATTTCATATCTCCTCCACATTTCTAGGCTTCATCAGGAAAATCAGGCCGGCGCCCAAGGGCGGCAGAGCACGAGCCAAATCCAGAAACCTATTCTGATTCCTTACAATCCGTTAATCTGTTCAAAACTGCACACTACACACTATTCGTCCCCCACGCCGCTCAAGACCGGTAAATCGGATGGAAATCGAACCAATCCAAGCCTCTTGTCATTCCGACCGAAGCGAGCGCAGCGGAGGAACCTGCTCTTCCGGCAACAGCAGGGCGTGTACAGCGGACTCCTGCCCGCTGCCTTTGAGTATGTCGGTCATAATGAAGATTCGGAGCGCTCGCGATCGCGAGCGGCTCCAAATGAAGGACTCATGCAACCCTCCCGCGCAACTCCAGGGAGGATTGCCCTGCAACCGATTCCGCCGTGATACCGTCAGATGAGTATTCTTTGTTTCGTCCTCAGGAGAGCTAACTCATGCTCGGCCAATATTATTTCGTTCGCCAGCGATCGATCCGGTGCCCACGCCGTTTTGCCCGGCAAGTCTTCGTCTTAATCCTGCTCTCGATCGCTCCTCTCTTATCCCAGCAGTTGCCGCCGCAAAAGGCCGCCAACCCAGCTCCTGCTGCCAGCGCCGCCGAAGATAAACCCGCCCAGGAAAAACCCCAAGCGAAGCCCGACGAATCTGCCGCCGCCACCACCGCTCTCGTCCAACTCAACAACGCTCTCGAAGGTCTCGCCGCAAAGGTTTCACCTGCCGTGGTTCAGATCCTGGTTACCGGCTACGGCTCCTTGCATGAAGAAAGCCGCGCCCAAACCGCGCTCATCGTCCGCCAGCAAGCCGTCGGCTCCGGCGTTATCGTCGACTCCTCTGGCTACATCATGACCAACGCCCACGTAGTCGAAGGCGCGCAAAGCATTCGCGTCGCCCTGCCGCTGCCGAACGATTCCGGCCGCGCCGTCCCCATCGGCAAACGCCACATTCTTCCAGCAAAATTAATCGGTGTTCACAAGGAGACCGATCTCGCCCTGCTCAAGATCGACGAGACCGATCTCCCCACTCTTCCGCTACTAACCCAGCAACGTCCCCGCGTCGGACAACTCGTCTTCGCTATCGGCAGTCCCGAAGGCCTGCAGAACTCCGTCACCATGGGAGTGGTCAGCGCCGTCTCCCGCCAGCCCGATCCCACCAAACCCCTCACCTACATTCAAACGGATGCCCCCATCAATCCCGGCAACAGCGGTGGCCCGCTCGTCGATATGAATGGATCCGTAGTCGGCATCAACACTTTCATTCTCTCCGAAGGCGGCGGCAGCGAAGGCCTGGGCTTCGCCATCCCCGCCCGCATTGTTGATTTCGTTTACCACAGCCTGAGGAAATACGGTCATGTGCATCGCGTCGAAATCGGCGCGGATGCGCAGGAGGTCACGCCCACCATGGCCGAAGGTCTCCATCTCGCGCAACGCTGGGGAGTCATCATCGCGGACGTCAAACCCGACGGCCCCGCTGCCACCGCCGGCCTGAAAGTTCAGGACATCGTTCTCTTCGCCGACGATCGCCGCATCGATACTCTTCCCGCGCTTTCCTCGGCGCTCTATCTTCACCGCCTCGACAAAGTTCTAAAGCTGGAAATTCTGCGCGGCGACGAAAGGAAAACTCTGTACGTTCCCGCCATCGAGGAGCGCGATCCCATGGATCAACTCTTCGACGCCGCCGATCCGGAAAAAAGTCTCATCCCCCGCCTCGGCATTCTCGCCACCGATCTCACTCCCGACCTGCGCCGTCAGCTCGGATCGCTGCGCATTTCTTCCGGCGTAATCGTCCTTGGCCGCGCCGCCGACCTCATCACTCCCGAAACCGGCCTGCAAACCGGCGACATTATCCACTCCCTCAACACCACTCCCATCACTTCCATGGACGAACTCCGCTCCGCCGTGCAAAAACTGAAGACCGGCGCCGCCGTAGTCGTCCAGGTCGAACGTAGCGATGGGCTAACGTATTTGAGTTTTGAGATGGACTAGCCGCGAATCGAATGTCCGGCAAGAAATTTATCGAACGTAGCCGACTGCGAATCGTTTGCGCCCGCACCCCCACTATGTTACCGTGCCAATGATTTCAAGATAAGCCTTCAAGATTAAGCCTCTGAGATTAGAATTTCCCTAGGAGACGCTTATGGTCGGCATCATCCTTCTCGTAATCCTCGTCCTCATCTTCGTTGTCCTCATCGGCATGTACAACAGCCTGGTGCAGCTGCGGGTGCGCACCGACTCCGCCTGGTCCGACATTGACGTGCAGCTCAAGCGCCGCCATGACCTCATCCCAAACCTCGTCGAAACCGTCAAAGGCTACGCCACCCACGAAAAAGGGACATTCGAAAACATCGCGAAGTTTCGCTCGCTAGCCATGCAGGCGACCACGCCGGAAGGCAAGGCGGTAGCCGAGAACCAGCTTACCGGAGCGCTCAAGAGCCTGTTTGCCGTCGCCGAGAATTACCCCGAGCTAAAAGCGTCCGAAGAATTCACCCAACTGCAAGGATCATTAAGCCAGACGGAAGACTCGATCCAAAACTCGCGCCGCTACTACAATGCTGTGGTCCGCGACCTGAACACAAAAATACAATCTTTCCCGACAAACATTCTTGCCAACATGTTCGGCTTCCAAGCCCGCCAGTTCTTCGAGACCACCGACGCCGACCGCGAGCCAGTCGCCGTCAAGTTCTGATCCTATGATCGGAATGACGAACACAGTATCGTCGACGAGTAAAATTCGGAAGACGAATAGACTGCAGGCGTTCGCCCTCCTAATACCTTGTCATTCCGACACGAGCGGAGCGAAGTGGAGGAACCCGTTTTTTCCGCAGCTTCATGCAGCGCGACGCCATGCTCATCTTCTGCTGCTGCTTCTCTCAGCCCTCCTCGCGCTCGCTGCTCCCGCCGCCGCAAAATCCTGGCGCATCTCGAACTTCCAGGACAACATCACCGTCAACAGAGATGGCAGCGCCTTGGTCAACGAAACCATCACTTTGGTTTTCGTCGGCGAGTGGCACGGCATTCATCGCGCTATCCCGATCGAATATCCCGGACCGAACGGAACCAACTATCAACTTTTTATCGAACTCAAAAGCGTCACCGACGAAAACGACTCTAAACTTAAATACGATTCCTCGACCTCCGGCGCTTACAGCAATCTGAAAATCTACATTCCTGACGCTGTCAATGCCACGCGCACCGTCAAGATCGCATACCGCGTGCGCAACGCTACGCGCTTCTTCGACCAATACGACGAGTTCTACTGGAACGTAACTGGTAACGATTGGCCCGTGCCCATCGACCACGCTGCGGCGACCGTACATTTTCCTGATGCCGCCGCGGGCTCGTTGCGAGCCCAGGCCTTCACCGGCGTCTACGGCTCAACCGGGCGCGATGCAACTGCGAAAGTGGAAGGCGCAACCGCAGAGTTTGAAACTACCAATCCTCTCCCCATGCGCGGTGGCCTGACGATTGATGTCTACATCCCAAAGGATATCCTCACGCCGCCCGGCGCTCTAACGAAACTGTTCTGGTTTATCGGCAGTAATCCAATTGTGTTTCTGCCGCTGATCACGCTCGTCGTCATGCTCGGTTTGTGGTGGTACGCCGGACGCGACCCCGATCCGGGCATGTCAGTCGCTCCCATGTACGAGCCTCCGCCGGGAATTTCCCCCGCGGAAGCGGGGACCCTGCTCGACGATCGCATTCATCCCCGCGACATTACATCGACCATTGTCGATCTCGCCGTGCGCGGTTTCGTCAAGATCGAAGAGACGGACGAGAAAGGGCTTTTATTCCACAACAAGGATTACATCTTTCATCTCTTGAAGAAGCGCCAGGATTGGACTGGCCTCGCCCCTCACGAGCAGGTGATGCTGGAAAATATTTTTGTCGAAGACGTACCTGACACTCGCCTCTCCAGCCTGAAGAACCGCTTCTATACCGCGATTCCAGTGATACGCACCGATATTATGTCGGCGCTCAAGGAGAAGGGTATTTACACGCTCGATCCTGAATCTGCCAACGCCTATAGCATAGGGGCCGCCGTCGGCATTCTGATTCCGTTCGCGATCTCTCAATATTTCGGTTGGGCTGATTTCTTCAGCTCCATGCCTATGCTCGTCGGAGACGTTCTGATCAGTGCACTGATCTGGTGGCTCTTCGCTCGCGTGATGACGGCAAAGACTCTCAAGGGCGCACGCACTCACATCGCCGTTCTAGGATTTCAGGAATTCATGAACCGCGTTGACGCCGACCGATTGAAAGTCATGCCGCCCGACACTTTCGAGAAATTCCTTCCCTACGCCATGGCCCTCGGCGTCGAACACCACTGGGCGCAAGCCTTCGCCGGCATAATCAAGAGTCCGCCGACCTGGTACGCGGCTCCCGCCGGCTACGCCTACGGCACAATGTTCAATCCCATCCTTTTCTCCTCCTCCATGCATGGCATGGCGACGGATATGCATCAGGTATTTGTGTCGGCGCCGAGAGCAAGTTCCGGAGGATCGGGCTTTGGCGGTGGCGGCGGATTCGGTGGTGGCGGCGGATTCTCGGGTGGCGGATTCGGCGGCGGCGGTGGCGGGGCGTTCTGATTTTGGTGCGCCCGAATAAGATACTCGAACTTGAGGCGCTTTTGCGGGCGTGAGCGAAGCTGGAGCCCGCAGCTGAAATCCTGAGCCGGGTTTAGGCGAAGGAAGCGAAGAAACTCACGAGGGCTGAAATGCGCTTGCCCTTCGGCAGTGTTGCTGGGTATCGATACGGCGCCACGGCACATCTGATCGGACAGGCTGTAAATCTCTCGCTTGGGAAATTCCTCAGTCGCATCGCAGAGCGCGGATACCAAGTCCAACGCTTTCCGCCAAGCGATCAAGTCCTCGTAATGCTGGGCCGTTTTTTCAGCTTATAGCCAAAGCTCGCAAACTTAGCATTTAAAGTTTGGGTTTTGATTCGACTCCGGACTCCAAGTTCATCCAATCCTTTTTGCCGGGGTACTAATCAACCCGAATGCCGGATATGCATCACGTCGCCATCCTGCACGATGTAGTCTTTGCCTTCAAGACGCAGTGTGCCTTTGGCGCGGGCGTTGGCTTCCGACCCGGCGTCAAGCAACTGATCCCAGCGAATGGTCTCGGCGC
The DNA here is from genome assembly GCA_049684755.1 of Candidatus Sulfotelmatobacter sp. Lineage (GTDB taxonomy): Bacteria > Acidobacteriota > Terriglobia > Terriglobales > Acidobacteriaceae > Sulfotelmatobacter. The sequence continues at coordinate 12,629 of JBAVGI010000325.1, read as the reverse complement.
GGATGAAATGTTTTTCCAGGTCGGAGTGAATCGCTCCGGCTGCTTCCTGCGCGCGCGAATGGGCGGGGACTTGCCAGGCCCGGCACTCGTCTTCGCCTGCGGTAAAGAACGAAATCAATCCCAGCAGCTTGTAAGTCGTGCGAATGAGCCGCACCAATCCGCTCTCAGTCAGCCCGTAGCTGGAAAGGAACTCCGCTGCATCGGCATCGCTCATCTCTGCCAGTTCCGCTTCGACCTTTCCGCATATGGCCGTTGCGGCGGCGTTCGGACGTGCAGCGATTTCCGTGAGTCCGTATTTGCTGACCGCTTCCTCCAGTTCCTTGCCGAGTTCTGTCGACTCGCCGATATTGAGCACGTAAAAAATCGGCTTCTCGCTCAGGAACATGAAGCCCTTGATGCGCTTCTTATCATCAGCGGTCATCTCCATCTCGCGCAGCGGCTTGTCTGACTCCACTTGAGCTTTGGCGCGTTTGAGCAACTCGAATTCTTTTTCGAGTTCCGGTGTCTTCATTTTCTTAAGATCTTTTTCCAAACGTTCCAAACGCTTTTCGATCTGACCCAGATCGCTCACCAGCAGATCGAACTCCACATTCTTGATGTCTTTCAGCGGATCGATCTCCCCGGCATGCGGTACCGAGGGATCGTCAAACACCCGCACCACGTGCGCCAGTGCGTCGACATTGCGCAAATGCGCCGCGTAGGCACTGTCTTTCAGTGCCTCTTGGCCAATTGCGCCCACGTCCACGTATTCAACCGACGTGTGAGTGAGCTTCTTCGGGTTGTAGAGCGCTGCCAGACGATCAAGTCGATCGTCGGGGACTCTGGCCACGCCGATATGCGCCTCGCGCGGGTTGGCCCGCGCCTGGTCCGAAAGATGGGCTTTGGTCAGAATTCGAAACAACGATGTCTTGCCTACCTGAGGCAGGCCGATGATTCCAGTTTTCATGGGAAAGCTTCTTGCTTCTAGCTCCTGGCTAAAGCGCCGAAAAGAGTTCAGCGTGGATACGTACGGCGTGCTTCAGCGACGGTGAGACAACTCTTCAGGATAAATGATGGAGAGGATATTACCCAAATGCGATGCAGGCAAGAATCGGCTGGAAGTCAGAAGCTAGAAGCTGCGTGCGGTTAGATACACCACCACCAGACCCAGCAAAAGCACGGCGCCTTCCACGCGCGTCGACCAAACATGCAGCGCATCAAACTGAATGCGCTCGGGATTGTCAATCGGGACAGAGCTGATTTCTCCAAGCGATGCCCGCAAAATGTCCATGCGCGGCATAATGCCGAACTGCGAGATCAACGTGAGGGCGAGCATCAGGCACAACAAAATGTGCCGCGCAGCGAACAGATGAGTAGTTCCGTCAGTCAAGCGGCTGTAGAGCAGGGAACTGATCAGGAAAACGAGTCCGGAGATCAGGCCGAGCCAGTGCAATTTTCCCAGTGCGCGTCCGACAACGTTGCCGGCGAGATGTGTGTTCGGCAGCACTCCTGGAATTGTGAACGCCGTGGGCGCGAGAACGAAAGCAAAGAAGATGAGGCCGCCGATCCAGACGATCAGGGACAGCAGCATAAGAAAACGCAGGAAGGACATGACGCGAGAATTATATGCTCGCGTTGAGTTGTGAGCTTGAAAAGTTGAGAACGGCCTTCCGCTGTTTGATCAAGAGATGGTTGAGAAACAACTCGTGCCCTGAAGCGCAGCGGACGTTCTTGGGGGGCACGCCTGAAGTTGCTCTCTTCCGATCGGAGTGTATCGAGTCGTGCCCTACACCGGCACAGCCACATTCTCGACAATCTCGCGCAGCACCTGATCTGCCTGCTCTGATTTTTTCAGCGTTGAGGCGTACTGTCCGTTGACTACGACGCGATGAGCGAAGACCGGTACCGCAAGCGGTTTGAAATCTTCCGGCGTACAGAAGCTGCGGCCGTCGAGAAATGCCATGGCCTGTGCAGCGCGATAGAGCGCTTGCGCTCCGCGCGGCGAAACTCCCAAGGAAAGATATTCCGACTCTCGCGTGCGCTTTACGATCTCCAGCGCATAGGTGAGCAGAGATTCATCCACGCGAATTTGCTTCACGGCGTCCTGCATTTCGAGAACATCGGCCCCGGTCAGAACCGGCCGCAAATCCAGCAAGTGAGCCGCTCCCGCTTCCGAGCGCAGAATCACGCGCTCTGCGGCCGCATCGGGATATCCCATTCTTACCCGCATCAGGAAGCGATCTAACTGCGACTCTGGCAGAGGATAGGTTCCGTGATGCTCGACCGGATTTTGCGTCGCGATCACCAGAAAGGGTCGCGGCAATTCATAAGAATGAGCGTCTACCGTGACCTGGCCTTCGTTCATGGCTTCGAGCAGCGCTGATTGCGTCTTCGGAGTGGTGCGATTGATTTCATCCGCCAGCAGAACGTTAGTAAATACCGGCCCGCGCTTGAACTCAAATTCCTGCTCCAGTGCCGAATAGACCGAAATCCCCAGCACGTCGGAAGGAAGCATGTCGCTGGTGAACTGCACGCGTTGAAAAGTGCAATCGATAGCGCGAGCCAGCGCCTGCCCCAGCGTGGTCTTGCCGACTCCGGGCACGCCTTCAATCAACAAATGTCCGCGGGCAAAAACGCTGACCAGCGCCAGCCGCACCACATCGTCCTTGCCGCGAATCACGCGGCGAAGAGATTTTTCTAATTCGGCAGCTTTATGGGATACGGCGATAGCGGTCTCAGGCGACATTGGATAGATTTTACTATCAGGCATGAAAGCGGAGGAGTTACCGATGTCATAGGGCTTATGGCCGTTAGCTTTTAGCCTTTAGCTCTTAGCTCGATCTAACCGTGAGAACGCCAGCCGGCCCCGGACTTGCAGCGGTTTGCTAAGAGCTTCCTTCTTACTGCAAGAACTCCGCTGGCCGTCCAGTCAGCCGCTCAATCCTTTTCGCGATCGGAGGATGCGTCGAAAATAGATTCGCAAAATTCATTCCCAGCAGCGGCTGGATAATAAACAAATGCGCGGTTGACGCGCTTGCCGCCATCGGGACGCGCCGCGAATATTCATCGAGCTTTCGCAGAGCGCTCGCCAACGCATAAGGATTGCCCGTGAAATGCGCCCCGGTGGCGTCCGCCTGATACTCCCGCGAGCGCGATACCGCCATCTGGATCAGCGCTGCTGCAATCGGAGCCAGGATCAGCATCAGCAGGCCGGCGATACCGCCTCCGCCACGCTCCTCCCGGTCGCCGCCTCCCATCCCGCCAAAGATCATGGCAAAACGCCCCATACTGGCGAGCATGGTAATTGCGCCTGCAATTGTAGCCGCGACAGAACTGATAAGGATGTCGCGGTTATTCACGTGCCCGAGCTCATGTGCCAGAACGCCTTCCAGTTCTTCGTCATTCAGCAGTCCCAGAATTCCATGGGTCACTGCCACCGAGGCGTGTTTGGGATTGCGTCCCGTGGCAAACGCATTCGGCGACTCGGTGGGTATCACATAAATCTTCGGCATCGGAATGCCAATTTTCTGTGTGAGACGCTCGACTGCCTCATATGCCCGTGGCAGTTGCTCGCGGGTTACCGGCTGCGCCCGGTACATGGCCAGAGCGATTTTGTCCGAATAGAAATAGGAAACGAAGTTCATCACCGCGGCAAACACCAGCGCCAGAAGCATCCCGTTCTGCCCGCCAAAATAGCGGCCAATAAACATCAGCAGCAGCGTTAACGCTGTCAGTAAAAACGCGGTCTTAAAGGTATTTCCCATAGCTTTCAATCTCGCTCCATTAGATGTTACGCCGCCCAACAGGATGCATTCGCCGAAACCTTGAGCGGGAGCGGGGTTGAGGCAAAATATCCAGGAAACATGGGACAATAAGTTGTTTGCCTGAGAACAATCAAACGGGAGTCGCCGGTCTACACATGCCCTATGAGTCGCGAGCAACATTCTTCCGGCAAGTTCGCCTACGGGTCTCCGTTCCTAGCCGATCTCTAATCGTCGGTCTTTTGATCATCGGTTTCTCTACAGCTTTGCTTGGCCAAACCCTGCAGAAAGCTCCCGGCTCCCAGGTGTTCTCGTTGACTCCAACGCGAGGCCCTTTTACGGAACCGGGGATCGCGATCGATCCTAATAATTCGCGGCAGATCGTCGCGGTTTTTCAGGACAATGCGCACGCCTCCTATTCGCAGGATTCCGGCAAATCGTGGCACGCGGCAGAGAGTGTTGCGCCGCAGAATTACCGCGTCTCCGGCGATGTATCAACCACGTTCGATAATCGGGGGAACGCATTCATTTGCTACATCGCATTCGACAAGCTGGGGACTTTTAATTACTGGGCGCACAATGACTCGCGCAACGGCATATTCGTTCGGCGTTCACTCGATGGGGGCAGGACTTGGGAGGCGAAACATGTGGCGGTCAGCGAGTACGCGACAAATCCAGGAATTCCGTTTGAGGACAAGCCCTACATCGTCGCTGATACCACCAAGAGCCGGTATGCGGGAAACCTCTACGTCGGCTGGACTCGCTGGACGCTGACTGATTCGGAAATGTTAATTTCTCGTTCCACCGATCACGGACAAAGCTGGTCTCAACCAATCGAAATTGACCGCCATCCCGGCCTGCCGCGCGATGACAATGGGGCCGCAGAAGGATTCGCCGGTGCAGTGGGGCCAGATGGCAGCGTGTACGCGATTTGGAGCCAGGGGGACGACATCATGCTCGCTTCCTCGCATGACGGCGGCAAAACATTTTCTCGCGCCCGCTCCGTCATTCACACCGCTCCCATTATGTTTGCCGTCGATACGCTGGAGCGGGCGAACGGCTTTCCGCAAATTTCAATCGATCCGAAAAGCCGGCGGCTTTATGTGACTTGGACGGATTATCGCAACGGCGACCTCGATGTCTTTTGTTCGACCTCTCGCGACGGTGGAAAGAAATGGAGCGCGCCGGTGCGGGTTAATAATGATACTGTCCACGACGGAGCAGACCAATTTTTTCAATGGCTGGCGGTGGATCCAATCGATGGCGCAGCGAATGTGATCTTTTATGACCGGCGTGGAGACCCCAAGAATCGAAAGCAAACCGTGACATTGGCACGATCAACCGATGGCGGCGCCAGCTTTCAGAATTATGCCTGGACTACTGAGCCCTTCGAGGCCGGAGAAGTTTTCTTTGGTGACTACTCCGGCATTGCCGCGTTGGGCGGCCGCGTCTACGGCGTTTGGACGGAGAAGCCTCCGCTCGAATCGACGGACAAGGATTCAGCCGGCAAAACCGCAGACAAGTCGGATGCAGCCCAAACCAAGCCTCACGGCACGGTGATCAAGGTTGGCACCGCCGATTTCACAGGCGCAACAGCACCAAGCGCCGCGAAGTAATCTCGAGAATCCTGAAAAGCTCTAAGCTGCCAGCCGGGTCGGCGTCTCCGTGATCGCCCTGCGCAACGCCATCGACATAGCAATCCGGGCAACGCCGCTGAAGATCATGCTGATGCCCACCAGAGTTCCTATGGCCCAGACCGAACTCGACGGCCATTGCATATAGATCAACAGGCCCAGCAATATCGTGACGATTCCGTCGACCAGAACCCAGGCCGATCCGTGCAGCGGACGCATCTTGTAAAAGAGCACCAGATCCAAGATGCCTTCAATCACGAACAACGCTGCCAGGGCAAGCGTGAGAGACGCAACCCCAAGCACTGGATGGAGCAGCAAATATCCACCGAAGCAGAGATACGCAACTCCGACGAGCAGCTTCCAGAGCACGCTGCCCGCCCCCTGCCGGTGAAAAGCAAGAATGATATGGACTACTCCCGCCAGAACGATCAGCCATGCGATGACCACATTGACTGCCACCGCTGCGAGCATTGGCGAACCAATCGCCATCATGCCAAAGATGATCAGCAAAACGCCCCACAAAATCGACAACGTCGAACTGCGGTGCGCAACCGCAACCGGACTGTTGTTTACCATGGGAGCCTCCTTCCTTAGACGACGGCATAAGCTTACATCAGCTTGGCCGTTTAGATGAAGTCCGGCAAAAAAAGGGCGGAGCTAAGCGCAAAGGTACGGGTTCGGTGCCGACAGATGCCCGCGAGCTAGAAACCCGATCAAGGAATCAAGCGCTGATCGAGACGCCGTTCGAATCGGTCTGAGTTGCAGGCTGGCTGCCCGCCCCGCCGCTCTGCGAAGATTGTGGGAATTGCTGCACCAGCGAATTGTATGCCTGTTGCGCGCTGGAGAGATCGCCCGACTGCAGCGAGGTGCCAAGCTGGTTTAGGAGCTGACTGACTTCACTCGATCCACCTCCGCTTCCGTGATGATGATGGTGTCCTTGGGTGGATTGCGTCTTTCCCTGTGCGGACTGGCTTTGAAAGTCCTGTTGAATGCTTGCGAAATCCTGCTGGGCGGCCGAGAGGTTGCCGGATTGTATATCCTTTGCCAGTTGGCTGAAAGCCTGGGCAATGGGACTATTGCTCTGCGATGTGGCCGTCGAGTTCCGCGAACCGAGATTTTGTAGCGTGGCAAAATCCGACTGCGCCGCGGAGAGATTGCCAGACTGCAAGTCCTGGCCCAGTTTCTGAAAAGTTTGTTGAAACTGCTGAAAAATGCTTTGAACTCCTGACGTGTTGAAGAGGCTGCTGCTGGAGATGCCGGAAACTGACATACGATGTCTCCTGACCGGAATGCTTACCGGATACTATCGGCAGATTTTTTGCTCTGCCTGAATTGACGATCCATACCGCGTCAGGGCAGGTTTCCCGCCAAAGGCACCGCGAAGTTTACGAGTAAAGATCGATTAGATTCGACGGAACTTAGCGATCGGCACCACCGTCGGACATTCACTAATGCGTCGATTTCAGATCAATGCAATGGGCAAAGTTTGCCGCTTTGACTCGGCAAGAAGCGGACGCATCTCAAGAAAACTTCAGTTTGGGGTTGTCTTATTGCGCGATTGAAACAGCGGGGCGCCCCAGGCGCTTGCCGCCAAAAATGCTCCGAAGAGAATGATTGCGTCGATGCTGGATCTTCCTTGGGCCGACCAGTAGACGTCGCGGAGATTCAGCCAGAGAGCAAACTCGTCGAGCGTGAGGGCCGCGCCTACCCCGTAGAGAATCGACATGAGCCGGCTCAAAAGAATGGATGACTCATCCTCTCCGGTACCAATATCGGCAAGCCAGCCATAACCGACGAGGAGAAGAATGATAATTCCGAAGACCAGATGATGGATGTGCCGCCCATCGTGCTCGATGAAATGAAACGGTGGAATGTTATGCAAGACGGCGTAAACTACAGCCCGCACCCCGGCGAAGGTGAGAAAGAAACTGACGGAAGCAACAAACAGGCGTCGCCGCGGTCGATCGGGAATTCGTTCGTGAATCACCTTGCCGAACGATGTGCCCTGCAGCAGCAACAAGAAAAAAGCCGTTCCTGCGATGATGAGCAGGAGTATGAACCAGGAGTAAGCCATGCGGTATTAAAGCATGGTAGCGATGATTTCAGGCTTTCTGCGCCTCGCGCTTTAAAGCTCTTTCCAGGGTTTGGTCGAGAGCCGCCTTGGCCTTGTCATACTCGGCCTGTGAGATTTCGCCTTGCTTGCGTTCGACCTCCAGCTGGAAAAGTTCTTCCTTGATTCCTTCCATCAGCATGGAGGTGGGGCGCGCTGAAGTTTGCGCGCGAGAGGATCCCACGGCGGCGAGGTTGGCAGGCTCGTAGTCATCCTCCTCTTGCATCGCCGCTTGCGAGGAAAGACCCATCCTTTGGCGCCTTATGGCGCGCGCAGCGGACTGTTGTCGGGATGCCACGTAGAAGCCGCCGATTAGAAGAACTCCGGCAAATCCGCCCAAAATCCACCAGCGATATCTTTGCAACGGATCGGGCGCATCGATCGGCGGTCCTAATCCTCCGCCGGGACGAGCGCTGGATTGGGATGCACCGGGCCCGGGAGCGGAACTTTGCTCACCTCCGCTCGAACCTGGAGCGCCGGCTTCCTGGCCGGCGTCGAGCGTGCCTTCCCCGGAAACCTTGAAGGCAAGGTTCTGGCCGGGAGTGGTATTCGAAGCCACCTGCACGCTGGCATCGGGTTCGTTCGGATAGTTAATCAGTTTGAAGCCGGTGGCGCTGGCGGCGGCAGTGAACTGCATCGCCTTGGGTACCATCACGACAAAGTGTTCCAGGGGATACGGAGACTTAGGATCGAGATTCGCGCTGCCGCTGTAAGGCAGTTGATAAGTCACCTCGAAGCGTGTCAGTCCCGGACGCAAAGGAAAGATGAACGAGTAGCGATTCTTCTCGCCTTCGGGCACCGGCGCAGACCTCAGAGGATTGCCGCCTTCCGTGGTGGCGGTGGCCGACTCGTCGATGACCTGCGCGCCATCAGGAATGTTGAACTCGAGATTGTGCTCATTCATCTGCGTGCGCGGAGGATTGGAGGTGTTCTGCACTCCGAACTCGCGTGTAACCGCCATCTGGCCCTGCCCCGCCTGGATGCGCATGATATCGGCAACCACCTGAATGCCGTCTACTTTCTTGGCCACGTCATAAACATCGATCGCTACCGACGTAGTTCCCGGAGGCGCCATGCGGTGATAGGTGACGTCCTGATGAATGGCGCGAACCAGGTGCGGAGCCTGTGCGTCGTCGAGCTTAAAACTGAATTGGCCCTTGGCATCCGCCTTGGTGCGGCCGGATTCTTCCATCCCCTGACCCAGCTTAAAGACTACGACCTCGTCTCCCGCCGCCGGTTTGCCTGTGGTGGCGTTCTTCACGATACCGGTAAGAGTCTGGGATGCAGCCAAGGATGTGAGCAGGACGACGAGTGCGATCAGAATGCCTGCACTGTGCTCGATAACATGGGATGAAGATTTCAAAATCTGTATTCCTTTCAGGGCCTTGTTTTCCTGACTGACGGCGCAGGTGTTGCTTCCAGACGCGAAATCTCAGCCAGGATAGTGGCGGCTTCATCCTGCAGAGAGGTTTTCAGCGATGCATAATCTGTGTCGGGTACTTTGCCGGCCTTGTACTCGAAATTGAGATCGCGAAGGTTTTCGTAAACCGCATCTTTCCGCTCGCGCAAGTATCCCGCACGAGTTTTCTCCGGACCGAGGAAGACTCTTCCCGGCAGATAAAAAACGTAGATCAAGGACGCGATAAGCATGAGGCCACAGATGAGCCAGATCATAGGTCAGTCTCCTTGCTAGCCTGTTCCCGAAACTGTTCGAGCTCAGCGCCGCGGAGCGGACGAAGGCCATCGGCAATCGCGGGAGCGGGACGATTTTTCCAGGCGCGAATCACCAGCACGATCAATCCGAAGCCCAGAATCAGAGCGACCGGGGGAATGATGTAAGCGGCGCGGTCGAAACCTCGCATGGTAGGAGCAGCCAGCACGGTGGGGCCATATTTTTGGACAAAGGCTTGCTCGACCAGGCTGTCGCTGTCTCCGCGATCGACCGCTGCCATCAGTTCATTGCGCATGCCGTCGGAATCCGGGCAGCCAACGTGGTTGCATTCCAGAAGAATCTGTTTGCAGCCGCAGACGCACATCATCTGATGGCCGATTTCGTTGAAGCGCGAGGCGGGATCGCCGGCGCCGAGCAGGACAAAGACGGCGGCGGACAAGATGACAGCTTGAACTGCCTTACCGCTTCGCGTGCCGAGCTTCGAGAATAAATTCAGACGGCTGGACATCAGTCTCCCGTGGTGACCGGTTCGGCATGTGCGGACTTCAAGCGCTCGGGCGAAGGAACGCGGACGGGCGCAGGTGCATTAGGAATCAGGGCCAGCACCGTTCCAATCAGCATGATCCAGACGCCCATCCAAATCCACATCACCAGCGCGTTCAAATGCGCTTTGAGAATAGGATGGCCGTTATCCTGATTCAGACCCTCGAAGACGATGTAAAGATCCTCGTTCAGCGAGGAGCGAATATCGGGCATGGTCGAGGTCTGGCGGCTGGCCTTGTAAAAGCGGCGCACCGGAGTCATGGTATCGATCTGTTTGCCGCCCTTGTAAACGTCGAGCACAGCCCACTCGCTGGCGTAATTCGGCGCGTCATCGTCCGTATAGGAGCGGCAGATCAGAGTGTATGGGCCGATGTTCATCTTGTCGCCGTAACCCATCTCCATTTCTTTATCCTGATTGAACGCCGCTCCGGCGAAGCCGATGATGACCACCACTACGCCGAAGTGGACGATGTATCCGCCGTAGCGGCGTGTGTTGCGGTGGGTCAGTTGCACCACAGAGGCGAACATACCTTGGCCGGTGTGCTTGGAGATGACGCGGCCTCCGCGGAAGAACTCGCTGGCGACAGTAAGGGTGACCAGCACGGAGAGCGCAATCGCCATCAACGAATAGAAGTAGGAAATATCCTGCCAGGGTTTAAGCCCGAAGGGCGAACCCCAACTCTGCGGCGTGATCATCAAAAAGACTGCGACGACGATAGCCCCAATCGTCGGCCACATGAAATTGCGCTTCAGGCTTTCGAGTGAAGTCTTACGCCACGCCAGGAGCGGGCCGACCGCGGTGAGTATCAATAGCAACAGAGCCACAGGTATGGCGACGCGATTGTAAAATGGCGCGCCAACTGTCACCTGGTTGCCTTGCACAAGTTCAGAAATCTTGGGGAACCACGTTCCCCACAGAACGGTGAAGCATAGCAAAACGAAAAGCAGATTGTTGAACAGGAAACTGGATTCGCGCGACACCAGCGATTCGAGCTTGTGTTCGCTGCGCAGATGAGACTTATTCTTGAAAAAGAAGAATAGAAACACGATCAGTGTGATCGCGAGAAACCAGGCGAACCAGTCTCCAATGGAAGACTGCGCGAAAGCGTGCACCGAGCTGATGATGCCGCTGCGCGTCAGGAAAGTTCCCAGGATGGCCAGCCAGAACGTGGCGAAAACCAGCCACATGTTCCACATCTTCAACATGCCGCGCTTTTCCTGCATCATGACTGAGTGCAGAAAAGCTGTGCCGGTCAGCCAGGGCATGAGCGACGCGTTCTCCACCGGATCCCATCCCCAGTAGCCGCCCCAGCCGAGAACCGAGTAGGCCCAGTGTGCGCCGAGAAAGACTCCGCACGTGAGGAATGCCCAGGTAACCATGGTCCAGCGACGGGTGATGTGAATCCACTTCTCGCCCGGATATTTCATGATGAGCGCGCCAAGCGCGAAGGCGAATGGGACGGTGAAGCCAACGTATCCCAGGTACAGCATGGGCGGGTGAATCACCATCTCCGGATATTGCAGGAGGGGATTTAGTCCATTGCCATCGGCGGGAATCGTGCCCTGCACAATCCCGAAAGGATTGGCCGCCAAGTTGAGCAGCAAAAGAAAGAATATCTGCACGCCAGCCAACACCACCGAGGCATAGGCGAAGAGCCGCGGATCGGTCTTGTAGCGCAGCCGAAGAACGAACCCGTAGGCGGCGAGCAACAGCGACCAAAAGAGCAGCGAACCTTCCTGGCCGGACCACAGCACGGCAAACTTATAAGCGGCTGGCAGATCGCGATTGCTGTGGTGGAGGATGTAACTGATAGAGAAGTCGTTCTGGAAGGCGCAGACGACGAGTACGACTGAAGCGAGAAGAACGCCGGCGAAAGTAAGCATGCCGGCGCGGCGAGCGGTTTCGCCGATGCGCTCCGAACCCTGACGGAGCATCGCAATCAGCGGGTTTTCTTCGGATCGCACTGCGCTGCCAGTGGTCACTCCCACAATTTGCATCGAAGCCCGGTTCTGAAAGGTCAGCGCGATGATCCCGGCGAGGAACGAGTAGACACTCAATGCCAACGCGAGAAGAAGTGCAAAACTACCTATTTCCGCCATGTGCGGGAACCCCGGCCTATTTTTTCAGAAATACCCGTGCCAGGCAACCGCGTGGTCCGGTCGGCCACGAAATACCCGTCGGATAAGAGACTTAGAGCAAAAACGAACTGGCATGGTTGCGTATCCGCGAGGCAAGGCACAATTGTATCCAGGCGGCCGGCGCGCGACCGCCTGACATTTCACAAGATCCGAAACAGTTTAAGCGCTTTGTTGATGGTAACGCTGCATCACTTCGCGCTCTGCCGTGAACCAATCGTCGGCTTCGCTGCCCGCTCCGGGCGCACGTTGCTGATAGAGTTCGTAAGCGCGCCGCCGTATTTCTTCTTCGAGATTAATAGGAACCACATTCTTGGTCTTCCGAACCTCGAACATCTTAGCTTCAGACCTGTTTTCCGAGGCCGCGTCGGACGGCCTGGTTGGCTTGGTTGTCGCTGCGATTGCAGCGGACTCGGGCTTGATCTCAGTTCTTGCCAATTCTGTATCTGGAGCCGTACTTACATCGGGAATGTTGGCCGGAGTAGTAACATCCGTTTGCGTTTTGCTGGTACGACCCTTGCTTGAATTAGATTTTGCTCTCGCCATATTCGAATACTCCTCACATATATCTAAGTCTGGGAATCAATTGAGTTGTTCAGCGACCTGCATACACTTTGGCCTGCAAACGTCTAAGAGAACGCTGAATTTATTGTAAGAGTTAGTCATAAGTATAAACCCGGCGAGCCTGTGGAAACAGCGTTTCAGGAAGAAATCGGCCGCATTCGCTTTGCTATAATTGAAGCTCTCCGGATGGCGCTATCGTCTAGGGGTTAGGACGGAAGATTCTCAATCTT
>JBAVGI010000324.1:0-7812 GCA_049684755.1 Candidatus Sulfotelmatobacter sp. | reverse complement strand
AAGATGTTGGCGGGCTTGATGTCGCGATGAACGATTCCTTCGGAGTGAGCGGCGTCGAGGCCGTCAGCGATCTCGATGGCAAGCGAGAGCGTGTTTTCGTTATCGAGCGGCTTGCCCGAAATCATGTGCTTCAGCGTAAGGCCATCGAGAAACTCCATGGCGATGAAAGACTGCTCACCATGGCGGCCAATTTCGTAGATGGTACAGATGTTGGGATGATTCAATGCCGATGCGGCGCGCGCCTCGCGGCGAAAGCGCTCCAAGGCCTGGGGATCGCGGGACAGTTCATCGGGCAGAAATTTAAGGGCAACAAATCGACCCAGTTCGGTGTCTTCAGCTTTATAGACCACTCCCATGCCGCCGCCGCCTAGTTTTTCCACGATGCGGTAATGAGATATGGTTTGGTCGATCACTGGCTTTTGGATTGAATAACGAGGCCGCTCCATCTTACGGGCGGTCTACCGGACAGTCAACGAATTGCAATACCCGGTGCTGTATAGGTTGAGTGCGCTCCGACGAAGCTGTCGAGCGTTGCTCGATCGGACCCGAGGTGCGGCTGTCCCCGCATAAACCTTCCGCGATTGACGGCGCGAGGCGGAAAGAAGTCCAGCGATTGTTTCGGATTGCCCCGCCCCAGAATGTTGGCTAAAATCCTCATCGGTCCCCCGCTGGGTTTCGATGCGTAGAGGAGGCCTGATGCCAGCCGTTAACCGCGTCCTTGGATTGTTCGCTTCTTCCCTGGTTTGTATTCCCGCGATCTTTGCGCAGACGAATCCTCCGCCGTCCGATCCGCACGAGATGGTCACCAGCCAGCCGCGCACTCTCACCAAACCGGCTGATCGTAATGCCGCGCTCGATCTTCTGGACCACGCCCGGCAAAACTACGATCTCCGCGAAATCGGTGCCCCCTACTCGTTGAAAGTCTCTTTTGAAACCAACGGATCAGCGCAAAACGAGGGCGAAGGAACGATGGAAGAATTATCCGACGGAGCCACACTTTGGCGCTGGACCGCGCAAATGCAGGATTCACGCGTGGTACGAATCGGCACCGACGGCCGAGTCTATGGCACGAATGCTACCGAAGCGGTGCCGTTGCGCGTTCAACTCGTGCGCTCCGCCCTGCATTGGCCGATCATGCGAATGGCCGGCGCTTCCGCGATTCGCGCCGCGGATGTAAAGCGCGATGGCATGGCAATATCGTGTTTGCTATTGAGCGCCGCGATACCGCCGGACCCGGCGCCGCGCTCATGGTTCGAGCGCGAATACTGCATCGATGCCACCACAGGTCTGTTGCAGATGTGGTCGGAAGCGCCGGGAATTTACGCGGTCTATGACTACTCGAGTGCTACAAACTTTCACGGCCATACTGTGCCTAAGCAGATTGCCATCTTCGAAGATGGGCGGCTTGCTGTGCAGGTGCGCGTCGAGGGCCCGGAAGACGCGCCCAATATCGATCCGAATCTATTCAAGCCGACGCCCGAAATGGTGGACGCGGGCGGTTCGTTCACTTTGGCTTCGCCCAAGCGCTTCCCCATGCGCGTCGATCCTACGGATGGGCCGACCTCAACTCTTTTTCAGCCAGTGATCGTTCACGCCATTCTGGATGCGCAAGACGGCAGCGTGCTGGATGCGGAAGCGCTGCAGAGTTACGATCAGGACTTGAGCCGTGCCGCCGTGGATCTGGTCAGAAGCACATCATTTGAGCCGTCAGGCTTTCAGCAAGAGGCGTTCATCAACGTTCAATTTCACATGCCGGCGGTGAGCTGGGGCGGTCCGCCGGTGTTTCACTCTTCGGTGCGCTGGGCAATTTGGGAGCATCGCGGCAGAATTCCTCCGGTAAAAAAAATGCCTCATCCGGGAAACTAGCTGCTGTCGTAGCGGTCATTACAGCGGATGCATACGGTCGATTGCGCGCTAGCCCCTGATTGTCCCAGCCGGAGCACTTTCTTTTGACAGTCGCTCCGAGCGACACAGATGAGATTCGAACTGCTTCGCAATCGTCGGGTAGTGAGTGCCAACAGGGAATAGAAAATTCAGTTGGCAGTCTCTGCACTGCAGAAAGCGGCCCGCTCCTGACATTAGGATAGCGATGCGATGAGAAGAAAGCACGAAACTGTTGGCCGACATTACATATCTCAACTTTCTAGTTCGAAGGTCATCGTAATGCGTATGTTTTCTTCATGAAAGGGCCGCACTCATTTGGAGTCCGGCCCGAACGAGTGCTCAGTGCCTAGGCCGTGAAAGGATCGGAATGGTCATCCTTCCGCCATTGACCATGGCCTTGCCTGACTTACAGAAGTAACCATAACTCCCAACTATCTCGATTACTGTTCCATTTTGAACAGCTTCCCAAGGCGGAACTAAGCCACACTGACAGCATCAGTACAAGAGGCGGTGTAGTGTGGTCGCAACCGAATCCCAAAGTGTGCATAGAGTCTTACTCGTCGATGACGACGATGCGGTTCGCGAGATGATGCTTTTGACACTGCAATCCAAGGGTTTTGAGGTGGTAGCCGCCGCCAGTGTGACCGAAGCCTTGAGACTCATCACACTAGAGAGCTTCGACGTGCTGATTACGGACTTGCACATGCCGAATCCAGCGGATGGTTTCACCGTGGTTACAGCCATGCGCCATTCCCAGCCAGGGGCACTTATTTTGCTGGTCAGCGGCTATCCCGACGTGCAGAGTGCGATGTCCGCAATCCTTCTGCAAGCCGACGAAATCATTGTGAAACCCTTCGACACCGGTAAACTGGCGGAGCTTCTTCGCGACAAGCTGCTCTCTCGCAAACCCACTGCCCGGAAGGACAAGGAGAGGGTAGCTACGATTCTCGAACGTTGTGCGACCGGTGTGGTTGAAGACTGGCTGGAGCGGGTAAAGGAAAGCAAAGAGTTGAACTATCTTTCCCTTAGTGACGAAGAGCGGACCGGGCATCTGCCTAAGCTGATCGAAGATCTGACTGCTCGCCTCAGAAAGACGGGCGCCACCAAGGACGCCGATGCCCTCCCTTCCGTCGCCGCCATTTCTCACGGCAAGCTGCGTTATTTGCAGGGGTACACTCCAGCAATGCTCGTGCAGGATTCGCGAATACTGCAGGTGACGCTCTTCGGGACACTGCAACACAATATGGGCTTCCTCGATTTCAGCCTCCTGTTACCTGACGTTATGACCATCGCGGATGAAGTGGATGCACAGCTGACGCAGTCGATGGAGAGCTACATGAAGGTGATGCAAGATCCAGTCGCAGCGTAGCTGCGTCCTTCGAGGTTTGTGTCGCCGCCGGGCATTTCAGAATGCCCCAAGCATCGTTCCGCGCGTTCCAAACAAAACGAGCGCGGGCGACTCGCCCGCGCTCCCATGAACTTCTACGATCTACGCGTTGGCCAGGACTGGCTCTACTCCGTAGATGGAGTGCCACGAAGTCGCGGCCTTAAGTTTGCTATTGACGTTATTGATGTTCTTCACGCCCTCGGTCTCAAGCCAATTGCGGAACGCGGCTGCGCCTTGTTTGGCATAGATTGGAATACCATCTTTCCAGGTCGCGCGGCCGCAGAGTACGCCATTGAACTTCACTCCCGATTCTCCGGCAAGCTCCAGGGTTTCGCTGAACTCCGCGTTGCTCACACCAGCCGAAAGATAGATGAAGGGTTTGGTGGCTACATTCGCCGCTTTGTGAAAGAGTTCGATGGCTTCCTGCTTGGTATAAGCTTTCTGCCCGCCAAACGACTTCGTTCCTTCGACGAACTTCATGTTCACCGGAACTTCAACCTTTAACACATCTACTCCGTAACGGTCTTTGCTGAACTCGCGCATGCTGTCGGTAACGATCTGCGGTTTTTTCTTCGCATACTCCAATCCCTTTTCATCCGCACCTTCGTCGTAACCGACGAACTCGAGAAAATACGGGATGTCATTGGCGCGGCATTCATCGCCGATGCGCTCCACCCATGCGTGTTTCCTATCGTTCACTTCCTTCGGGTCGAAAGGCGTGTAGTAGAGCAGGATCTTTACGCAGTCGGCTCCCGCTTCTTTCAGTCGCCGCGCCGACCAGTGATCGAGCAGGTCCCCCAAACGTCCAGGACCGGTCTTGTCATATCCGGTTTTTTCGTAAGCCAGCAGCAGACCGGCATTCCTGGCGCGGCGCTTCGAGGCGGGCAGTCCCCACTCGGGGTCGAGCAGGATGGCGCTGGCATGCGGCGTGAGCACCTCGGTGACCAGTATTTTGAATTCTTCCATCATGGCGTCACTGACTTCTCCGCCTTTTTCCTTGGCCAGCGATTTTTGCAGTGAGCCGCGTTGATCCATAGCGGCGGCGGCAATGACCCCGCGATCATTCGAAACTTTCTTGAGACCGGCAAGTTTTCCAGGGGTAAGCTTCATAGATTCCTCCAGGTAAGCAAGACAAGATGAATGCGTGAAACACATAATTGTAAACCAGGATGCCACGAAAGAACTGGCGTGCGGGCGGACTTCAGTTTTCGGGTTCCCGGATTAAAACTGGCGGTGGCGGAAAATAAAACCATTCGGACTCTATTGGAGTCCACACCGCGAAGAATGAAAACTGCGACCTTACCCAGCCCAATTCTGAACCTTAAGCCCACGCACGCGCCGGAACTCCTTCTCGTTGTTCGTAACCAGCGTCAGTCCTGCTGCAAGAGCATGAGCAGCGATCCACAGATCATTATTGCCGATCATCTCGCCCTTCGATTCTAATTCCGCTCGCATCGCACCGTAGGTCTCGGCGGCACTCTCCGGCAACGCCATTGCTGGCAGCAAACGGATTAATTCCCGCAATCGCTCCAATGCTGCCGCACGACGCGCGCTCTTGGCCGCACCATAGAGCAGTTCACCATACGTTATGACTGAAAGCACAGCTTCCCCTGGGCGGAGCTTACGAAATCGCCGCAAAACCTGCTCAGGTCTTTCCTGGCGGATGTAAATGCAGATGTTCGTGTTCAGCAGATAGCGGGGTTCCATCACAGCCCTTTGCGCTTCTGCGGCGGATCCTTTTCTCTGCCGGGAAGGTCGAAGTCGTCGGATAGCCCGGCTAGCAGATCGAACGCGCGAACCATGGTTCCGTCTTTTTCGCGCAAGACGATTTCATCCCCTCGCCGAAAGATCTCCACTTCCTCGCTGTTCAGCCGAAACTGCTTCGGCAGCCTGACCGCCTGGCTGTTCCCCGAGCGGAATACGCGCGCTGTGCCCATTGGGATATCTCCGTATATACGCCTAGTATATACGCCACAAAATCGAACGGCAAGGATTACAGTAAAGGGACAGGCAGTCGTGAAACAACTCACGGGCAGAACAGCCTTTCGACGCTTGGCGCGGATTCTGTGGCGAGCGGACTCGGGTGTGGCTAATCCACTGAGTGTCTCGCCGTGTACCCGTCGCGCGCAACCACGTCGATCTTTTGCTCTTTACCTTTCTGATCTTTCACTTTCAGCGGTCCGCCATCGGGTGCGACCACTTGCACCTTTAGCTTCCGGTAAGTCCCATCCAGCTTGTCATTGGTCGGGCGATAGGTGATCGAATACTGATTGCGGATGTCATTGGAAATATCGTGGAACAACTCTGGCATCTCGCCTTCAAAGCGAGGAAAGTAAGCGCGGCCGCCGGTCATGGCGGCAAAGGTCCGCATTTCGTTATCGGCCTGCAGATAATCCATTCTGCTCACGGGAATGCCCATGCCATGTGGGGCAGCGCCCCCCTGTGCTTCATACAGTTCGCGGATGATCCATCCCACGCTAACCGGGAAAATCGTGACATCTTTCGTGTCTTTTATTTTCTTGGTGATTTTATCGAGGGTTAGCTTGCTGAAGGTATCGACGCCCGTAGTTACCAGAATGATGTACTTCTTCCCCTCTACACGATCCAGGCGATCCAGGGTGTCGTACAACGCGTCGAACAAATTGGTTTCGGAGAAGCCGGGAATGCGCAACTGGTTCAGCGCTCCGTAAACCGCCCGTTTGTCCTGGGTAAAATCCACCAGCAAGTGCGGCTGCATATCATAGTATTCGACCGCGATCCAGTCGTCTTTCTGGAGTGTGTTCGCGAAGGAATATGAAGCCTCGAGCGCCTGAATCATAAACGCATAATTTGTGGACGCGAACTCTACCAGCAGAACCGCCGTGATTGGAGCCTTCGAGACGTTGAAGCTGTTGATGGTCTGCGGCGCGCCGTCTTCAAACAGGCGGAAATTATCCTGTTTCAGCCCGGGAACAAATTGCCCGCTCTTGGTTGTGACCAGCACGTCGACGTTCACCAGCGGCGCGTTCACCCGTATCGAATAGTCCGGCATACCCTCCACTTTTTTCGGAGTCGGGGGTGGTGGCGGTGGAGGCGCTTCCTCGGGAGTTCTCCTGGGAATGGAGTAAGGGCCCATATCGCCGCTGGGGCCGCCGGCATCGGCCGGTGCATCCTGCCTGGGCTTGCCGTTGTCAGTCTGCGAGGAAGCAGGCGCCTGGGATTGATCCTGCGCAGACGCTAACGTCGCTGCACACGTGATCAAAACTGAGAGAGCTACGGCCGGGAAAATACGGCTGAAAACCGGCCGGCCGGAAGGTCGCTTGGTAAGCAGAAAATGGGAAAGCATAGGAACCCCGGAGCGAATAAGAGTCTTGGGAGCGAAAATTCCCTGTGCTAGTATAGACGCAGGGATTCGCGATTGGGATGTTTTGACCGGCTTCCCGTACTCCCCCGCGGGCAACGACTTACAATCTGGCGAAATCTAATCCATAAGCGGGGCTGCCGCGGTCCCGTCGGGCGTCGTACATGAGAAAATTGTTTTCCGCAGTTTCCGCTGGTTGCCTGTTTTTCTCCTTGTTGGCCTTCGCGCAAAAATCTGATTCCACAGCAAATCCACTCATAATCCCTGTCAGCCAGATTCATGCCGGCATGCATGGAGTGGCTTATACCGTGTTCGAAGGGGCAAAACCCGAGGCCATGGAAGTGGAAGTCCTCGGCGTCCTTCACAACGTCAATGGTCCGAAGGGCGACGTCATCCTGGTGCGGTTGCACGGGCAGAAGGTGGAGTACACAGGCGTAGTCGCGGGAATGAGCGGGAGTCCTGTCTATCTCGATGGCAAACTCGCCGGGGCATTGGCTTTCCGTATCGGAGAATTCTCCAAGGAGCCAATTGCCGGGGTCACGCCCATTGCCGATATGCTGGAAATTAACGCCCTCGATCGTTCGCCGGCGGAAGAAACCGCTGCGGTGAAACCTTCGATCGACGTGGTTGCCGGGAAAACCAGCGCCCCCGGTGGGCTTTCGGGGCTGCCAGGCCTGGATCAGGATTCCGCAGCGACCGGGTTTGCTAATTACCTCAAGCCCATCGAAACTCCTCTCGTGTTCGATGGTTTCTCCGAGCAAGCGATTAAGCTTTTCGCGGGACAACTTGGCTCAGCCGGAGTTGTGCCGGTCATGGGGGCCGGCTCAGTCAGCAACGATAAGCAGCCCGAGCCAGTTGTGCCGGGGTCTGCCATCAGCGCAATCTTGGTGCGCGGCGATATGGATATTGAGGCCACCTGCACGGTGACTTATGTCGATCCTCAGCAATTGCTGGCCTGCGGACATCCGCTGCTGCAATTCGGCTCCGTCGATTTGCCCATGAATAAGGCTGAGGTATTGGCTACTCTGCCCTCGCCGCTGAACGCTTTCAAGATCGTCAACACCACCGAGCCGGTTGGAACTTTCGTTCAGGATCGCCACACGGGCATTATGGGTGTGTTCAACCGTCAGCCCCAAATGATTCCGGTCGCGTTGAATATCCACAGCAGTACCGGCGAGAAACAATTTCACTATGAAGTACT
>JBAVGI010000323.1:0-2710 GCA_049684755.1 Candidatus Sulfotelmatobacter sp. | reverse complement strand
TCATCGCCCGCTCCATCGCGGCCCTCGGATAAGCTTCCATGCTCCGCATGGTCTCTTATCCTCACCGCCCGCAAAGCGGACATATCACTTGCTATCTCAACCGGACATATCATGTGCTACCGACATTTGGCGCGACAGAATCTTGCGCGAGTTGCGAACTTCTGGTAACGTTCATTCGCCTCAAGATACGGGTTGCCGGTGGCGTCTGAAACGCTTTTGGGGAACCGGCCTTCCCCCTGGCTTAAAAATTAATTTAAACGGCGTGAGTGGAATCGGCGGGTTTCGTGTTTGCAGTGCATAGACTTTCCCCGAACCGTCTTCGCACCGCGGTCCCGCACATTATTTTCGGGTTTGGGTTGGCATTTGAGAAGTTTGACGATCAGGAGGCTGTAATGAATCGCACTTCGACAGGTGAAAAGATGCTGCAGAATTGGCTGGTGGTTTTGCTGGTGGTCGGGGTCCCCGCGCTGGCGTGGGGTCAACATAAGCCGAGCGCGCCCGCATCGCATGCCAGCGCACCGGCGCAACGCAGTGCGCCCTCGCACACATCGACGCCGTCGCATGGCTCAACGCAGTCCCACGGTTCAACGGCCTCGCATGGCTCGACCGCCAGCCACACGACGACAGCTGGCCACGGCAACACGACAAGCCATACGAATACTGCCAGCCACGGAAATACGAGCGCCGGTCATACGAGTGCCGGTCATACGACTACGGCGACTCACGGAAACACGACAGCGGGGCACGCGAACACGGCGGGCCATACGAACACGGCGGGCCATACGACTACTGGGAGCCACGGGAATACGAATGCCGGCCACACGAATGCCGCCAGCCACGGCAATACAGCTGCCCATGGAAATGTAGCTGGTCACGGAAACGTGGCTGGTCACGGGAATACCGCCGCCAGTCGAGGCAATGCAGGCCGTACGCCTCCTGGGAGGACGGTTTCGTTGAAGGGCGGAGGCAGGGCCAACGTTCGTCCGAATGGATCGATTCGTTCGATCGATCGGGGCGGCATGCACATAGAGCATGGAGTCCACGGTGGACGCAGGGTGGTGAGTGAGCACAACGGAGTACGCGTGGTGACCCGTGGTCACGGGGGATATGTGCAACGCGCCTATGTCAACCGCGGCGGCCACGCCTATTACTCGCGGACCTTTTATGATCACGGCCACTATCGGGTTGGTGTTTATCGTGGCTACGGTTGGGGCGGACATATGTACTACGGCTATTACCCCCACTATTGGTACCATCCAGGATTTTATGGGTGGGGCTACCATCCGTGGGGAGAGCCGATTGCCTGGGGTATAGGGGCATGGGGATGGGGAGGAGCGCCGTGGTGGGGATACTACGGTGGGTGGTGGAATCCTTATCCGGTGTACGCCGCGCCCTACTACTGGCTGACAGACTATTTGATTTCGCAGCAATTGCAGGCGGCGTATGCGGCAAGGCAAGAGGATAATGCGAACGCGATGGCAGCGGATGCTGCAGCCAGCGGCGGCGACGGCGGAGATGCTGGTGGAGATCCGCCTCCGGCAGCGGCATCGGGCCAGGTGGCGCTGACGCCTGAGGTTAAGGAAGCAATTGCGCAGGAAGTGAAAGCGCAATTAGCCGCGCAACAGGCGCAGGCCGGGCAGGATTCCGGTGGGCAGGCTTCGGCGGCTGCTCCGGCGTCTTCTACCGACACCCCGCCTCCCGCGCTCGATCCGGCACAGCGTACTTTTGTTGTGGATTCCGATGTGACGGTGGTGGCTAACGGTCAGGAATGCGGCTTGACGTCGGGTGATGTGATCACGCGGCTCAGCGATACTCCGGACGGTGACAACCAGGTGACTGCCAGCGTTTCGGCGAGCAAGAAGGGTGACTGCGGTTCGGGACAGACCGTTGCCGTGAAAGTGGACGACTTGCAGGAGATGTACAACCACTTCCAGGAAAACCTGACCAACGGAATGGGCGAACTGGCAAAGAAGCAAGGCACGAATGGTATGCCGAAGGCGCCCGATACCGGAACGACGAATGCGGCCGTGGCACCGCCGCCACCGGACGATAGTGCGGCAAAAACGCTGCAGGATCAACAACAACAGGCGGACCAGACCGAGTCTCAGGTGAAGCAGGAGACCGCGGCTGGAGGAGGCCAGTAAAACCAACGCTCGTGAGAGCGCTGCGGAACCAATTTAGTTGAAGGGAGCGCCGAACAAGGCGCTCCCTTCTCTCTCGTTACGGCGGAAATTGCATCAAGAATTCACTCAGTATTATGCGGTTGGGTGTGGTCTGAGTTCCAGGAGAGCTAAATCGGGAGGCTTATATGTCGCAGAAATTCGGCGGTCTGATTTCGGGACTCTTGCTTCCGGCTGCCGCGATCTTTCCCTTCGCCATTGCCAACGCGCAGGCGCCGGTCTCGCTGCAGGAGCAACTTACCGCTCAATACAAGCTGGTGAAGATGGGTTCAGATACGAGCGGATATTCTGTCGTGGAGAAGGGCACGCTGCTGGCGATTCAGAAAGGTGGAATCCTAGCCGTCCCTTACAGTGACCAGAACGTCCTTTCCAACAAGTATGAAAACGGAAGCATTCACGCCCCGAGCGGAATATCGCTGATGGGACGGAAGTCCATCATGGGAAAATTTGGCAAGGAACAGACGACCCATCTGTTTGCCGTGGGCGACAAAGTTTATCCCATGAAGATCGATGTGAACCCGGCGAAAGAC
>JBAVGI010000322.1:0-10583 GCA_049684755.1 Candidatus Sulfotelmatobacter sp. | reverse complement strand
AGCCACTTCCTGAACAGCCGTCGATCCGGCCTCCCGCATGTGATAACCGGAGATCGAAATCGAGTTCCACTCCGGCACATGCTCTCGGGTCCAGGCGAACATGTCAGTAATCACGCGCAACGCCTGCTTTGGCGGGTAAATATAAGTTCCGCGCGCGATGTACTCTTTTAAGATATCGTTCTGCACCGTGCCGGAAAGTTTCCGGATATCGGCGCCCTGCCGCCGCGCCACTGCCACGTACAGCGCCAGCAGAATGGACGCCGTAGCATTGATGGTCATCGATGTGGAAATTTTCGTGAGATCAATGCCGGAGAAAAGTCGCTCCATATCCTCAATGGAATCGATGGCCACGCCGACTTTGCCGACTTCTCCGGCCGCCAGCGCGTGATCCGAGTCCATTCCGATCTGCGTCGGCAAATCAAAGGCAACCGAAAGTCCCGTGGTGCCGTTCGCCAGCAAATACTTGTAGCGCTTGTTCGATTCCTCGGCATCGCCCATGCCGGCATACTGGCGCATGGTCCACAAACGGCCGCGATACATGGTGGCCTGAACGCCGCGCGTGAATGGATATTCGCCTGGATAGCCTACCTCTGTTTCATAATCCGATCCCTTGCGGTCCGCCGGAGTGTAAAGCGGCTTCACCGGAATGTGCGAAGACGTTTCCAGCTCCGGAGTGCGCTTCTCGTCTTCGAATTTAGTTCTCTCGGCCACAGTGAGCAATTTGTGCTGGCGCCAAGGGTCTCGCCGGCGGAAAATCCCTTGCGGTTACTCGTGCCTTAATGCGTTCTTTCCTTTACGCTTCACCCTCAGGAAGGAACTGATTCCGAACCACGCGAATGTCACGGTGGCGCAAACAGCAATCGCCGTGCGCCCCGGCCCAGCCTGTCCGGCATGGTATTTCCCATACTCCTTGACCGTGGCGCCTCCGAAGCTCAGGGCCATAATCAGGAAAATCACCCCTGTAACCTCCAGCCACAGCTGGTGCAGGACGCGTCCGAAGGCCCGCCCAGTCGCGGCGGCGGCTTGTCCCGCTGCCCGGAAGGTGCGGCTGCGCTTGGCCTGCTGGGTCGCCACGCGCGCCACCACGCCTAACTTTCGTGCAGTAGAAACCTTAGCCACGACTCGATTTTAACAGTGTCTGGCGCTACAATGGCGCAAACTTGTAGTCGCCAGCAAAACCGTTCGCCGGCTCTTCGCATCTAAATTATTGACGAGCGAGTTAAGATTGGCAGACTAGGACGGACGACAATCGGGGGGGACGTGGATCAACAACTCAAAGACTTAATGAAAGAACTCGGCGAAGCTATCAATGAATCTCTCTCCGACTCTGAACAGATTGCCGAAGTCGTCTCGCGCATCAAAGAAGGTGGTTACGATATTTTTCTGGTTCTTGAAGCCACGATCGGCGTCAGCAAGCAAGGGGAGAAAACCTCAGACAAGACTTCTCTGGTGACCACTTTGTCCACGAATCCCGAGTTCAAAATCAACGATCAGGATCTCAAGTTCCTGAAATCGCTGCGTATCAAGATCGAAGAAGAGAAGTGATTTTCGTCATTGACCCGCGTGACTAATCTCTTCATCGCTTTAGTCAGTCAATACCTGATCGAGTAGCTGGCCCACCGCGCGATCTGCCTCAAGAATGGAAGAGCGATGGTCCATTATTCCCGACAAGTCTGTGTTCGCGAATGTAATTCGCCCAAACGGTGCGGCCCGCAGTACTTCACTCGGCGCGGGCTTTCCTTCCTTGCCAAAAAAGAAACCTGGCGCGGGACTCAGGTACGCGTGTCCCCACCGGTTCAGAATGATACCCGCAATATCGCGTTGCCCATCGAAGCCGGAATGCGCAAACATTTCCGTGAATTGTTGCCGAATGAGGCGTTCATAGTCGCGAAATGGGGTAGCGATCATCTCCGCGCGCCCGCGAAATCCCTGCTGCTCGGTGGGTGAACCCGGATACGAATACAGAACTTTGAGCGTAAGCACGGTTGGCGAATCTGGTCCAATGGTTGGCGAGTCCGCGCCGCAAGTGGCGAGTTTGCGCACTTGTGTGTAATTTCCGAAGCCTTCAAACCACTGGCCCCCGGAGATTCCCATCTTGTAAAGGAATCTCCAGTTTCTCACCGCCACGTTCGCCATCAGGCAAGGCGATCGGTAAAACTGCGCGTATGCGGTGCTATGTTCCGCCGGCAGATCGCGCACAATGCGCCGCGTAGTCCAGCTGCCGCCGGCCATCACCACTGAGCGCGCCTTTACGACATACACTTTTCCACCGCGAGTGTAGAGCACATGAACGAACTTCGATTTTGGGGGATCGCCCTCATGCTGTACCCATACTGCCGTGGAGTCGAGCCTGATTCGTGTCGCCGATCCGGCGCGGTCAAGGGCTGCGAAGTTGACCGGGTTGCGGCAAACCGCCTCCAGAGAGCGATCGCCGACAATGGCCTCGGAGATCAGCGTCTTCGTAATCAGCCGCGCGAAGCCACTGTTTCCATCGGGAAACATTTGTGCGCCGGTTTCATCACTATCATCGAGCGGATGTAGCATATTAGCCGCGTATGCTGTGTAAGCAGAAAGCGCGTCCGGACCCAGGCCATACCCTCCGCCTTCCACGGGCGACAGAAATGTGCGAATGGTTTCGCGGCTGATGCCATGCTGCTGGATGAGGTGATCTTCCAGCGTGATCGTATCGAGATGCCGGGAAATCGGATCGCCCTCGTATTCGGGTACCGTTTTTGACTGGCTTTGCTGGTCGGTTGACAATCCCTGATACCTCAGCAAATCTGCCCGCGCCTGTGCAGAGATTGGAGCGCCCTCCAATTTCTTACCCCAGGGATCGATCAGCCAAGTCCCGGGCTGCTGTCCGAACTTGGCTCCGAAATAAAGTCCAGTGGTCGCAGTGTTTGAAAGATAAGGAGTGCGGCTTAAGGCCATCTCCGGCGCGCTACCTGCCCATTTCTGATAGTCCAGGCGAGGGGTTTCGAGTCCGACAGATTGGTAAAAGCGCCCGATGAAGCTGTGCGGATAGGGCACGGGAAAAAACGCAGATCCCTGATGCGCCACCAGCCGGTGACCGTCCACAAGGAACTCGTTGCGCTTCGCCTCTCCTCCAAATATCGGATGATTATCAATCACCAGGCAGGTTTTGCCCTTTCCCGCCTGACGCTGAAAGATCAGCGCAGCCGCGAGCCCGCTGATGCCTCCGCCCACGATCACGCAGTCATAGGTTTCACCGGTTTCGATAATGTTCGCTGGAGTATTCTCGAAAACTCCATCCCGAATTTGATGCCCGGCCTCAAGCACCGCCGTCGTGTTTCCGTTTGAGTTCGCGTAATCGCCCACTCCGCCGTAGCCGGTCCAAACGTCAGCCGGGGCGCTGGATGCGAGCAACTGCGACGGCGAAATCGGACCCAACAACAAACTTCCGGATGCCAACAGGCTGGCATTGAGAAAATCGCGCCGGGTGATGTTCTGATCCATGCCCAGGGCCTTGTCGCCTCTGGAACTCGCCTTACCAGGCCTGTTCGCTCGCATCCCCGATCGTAGTGACATTCTTTCGCACCCCTTGGGAAAGCATTATAAGGATCTGTGCGTCGCCGCACACGGCAACTTTACGGGCTGTGCTACCATCTACTGTTTTCTGTGACAATTAACCGCCTGACTCTTGCTCTTGGGAATTTGCATAGGAAGTCAGAGATAGTCCGATGAAAGACACTCTCGGAGTCCTTCTCGCCGGCGGCGCTGGAGAGCGCCTTTATCCTCTCACCCGCGATCGTGCCAAACCCGCCGTCACCTTCGGTGGAATGTACCGCATTATCGACATCACGCTTTCCAATTGCCTGAACTCTGACCTGCGCCGGGTTTACATTCTCACCCAATATAAAGCGCTTTCGTTGAACCGGCATATCCGCGAAGGCTGGAACATTCTGGGCCGCGAGGTGGGCGAATTCGTGGAAGTGCTTCCGCCGATGAAGCGGGTAAGCGATCAGTGGTACCAGGGTACCGCCGACGCGGTATACCAAAACATTTATTCCATCGGCTCCGAACAGCCCAAGTATGTCCTGATTCTTTCCGGCGACCACATCTACAAAATGGATTACGGCAAGATGATGAAGCAGCATCTGGATTCCGCTGCCGATGTCACGCTGGCCACGATCCAGATCGATCCTGAAGAGACGTCGCGCTTTGGCGTGGTCGACGTCGACAAAGATGGACGCATCAATGGCTTTGAAGAAAAGCCCGCGAACACGCAACTGCGTTCCCCGTGGAATCAGCAGAAAGTTGTTGGATCGATGGGCGTATATCTTTTCAATGCGGATGTCCTCATCCCTGTATTGCTGAAAGATTCGGAAGACCCCGCGTCCAGCCACGACTTCGGCAAAGATATTTTGCCCAAGATGGTGGACGACTACCGTGTGTTCGCCTACGACTTTATCGACGAGAACAAGAAAGAAGCTCTGTACTGGCGAGACGTAGGCACGCTTGAGGCCTACTACGAAGCCAATATGGATATCGTTTCCGTCTCGCCGATTTTTAATTTGTACGATCAGGATTGGCCGATCCGCACTCATCAGCGGCAGTACCCTCCCGCGAAATTCGTTTTTGCCGAGAAGGATCGCACGGGCACGGCGCTGGACTCGATCGTCTCGAATGGCTGCATCGTCTCTGGTGGCACGGTTAAAAACTCGGTTTTATCGCCCGACGTGCGGGTAAATTCTTATTCCGAAGTGGACTCTTCCATCTTGTTTTCGCATGTGGCTGTTGGACGCCATTGCCGGGTCCGCCGCTGCATTATCGACCGCAACGTCCACTTGCCCGAAGGCACCACGATCGGCTACGACACCGAGGCCGACCGCTCCCGCTACTTCGTCACCGATAGCGGCATCACGGTAGTGACGCGGGATTATTCGCTGTTTGAAAATCCAGTGACAGTTGACTACTTCACCAGTGAGTAGGTGGTAGTTGGCGGGTATGAGCTTCGCTAGCTTCTGTCGGAGCGTAATATCCGCGGCGAGCGTAGACATGTAGCTTATGGCCCGACTTGCGGGCAACGACACCGATGGTGCGGTAGGAACCATCAGACTGGAAGGCGGCTGGTTTGTAGGAAATCAGGTAGCGGCTGCGAATCACTTCTTGCAGGTCGGCAAGGCGACGGTCCAAATCCCCGAGAGAGCCCGGGAAAAGTGCGGTGCCGCCGGTTTGCTCGGCTAAAGCTCTCATAGCACGGTCCGCGGTCGAAGCGTTAAGATCGTCTCCGCCCGCGAAGGCCCGTGTGCTTACGGTATACAGCGTCACTCCGCCATGTTCCGCACTTTCGATGGCCTCTTTCAAAGTCGCGCTGCTGGAGTTATCCTCGCCGTCGCTGATAATCACCACAATTTTGGCGCTGGGCTTTTCTTCCGCAATGCTGGCCAGCTTGTCGGACGCAAACTTGACCGCGTCCCACAGAGCGGTCCCGCCTCCGGGAGACAATTGAGCGATGCCAGACGTAACGCTTGCGCTATCTCCAGTGAAATCCTGAACCAACAGTACGGCATTTGCGAAGCCCACAACAAAAGCGATATCGTGCTTGTCAGTTAAAGATTTTCGTAGGAACGAGGCCGCGGCATTCTGTTCGAAGACAAATTCTTTCGTGATCGAAGCGCTGGTATCGATGACCAGGCCAAGTCGCAACGGCAGTTGGGATTCGTTGCGAAAATGGGTAACCACCTCGGGCGGGCGGCTAGCGTCTCGGATCACCACATCTTGCTGTGTTAGGTCGGTCACGGATTTCCCGTGGTCGGTAGCTGCGAAAAAAACTGCAACTTCGTTTACGCTACTGCGCAACGTGTATGGGTTGTCCTGCCCCAGATGGCTTGATCTGGAAGTGGCCCCGCCGGGGCGGGCGGGCTCGGCACAGGTTTCGCAGACTGATCCCAGTTCTGGTTCTGCCTCGACTTCAGCTAGCTGTCTCTCCTGTTGCATTCGCTGAAAAGCCCCCCGGGCAGCGCTCGGAAGTCCTGCAAGCGTGGCGGCGTTCGGATCAATCGGCGAATTCGCGAAAGAAATTTCGACCGCTGGGGCAGTAGGATGATCCCGCTGATCTTTTATTTCCGCGATCATCTGCCGGGCCGCTTCGGCGAAGGGAGACGTCGGCGCTTCGGCGAGGAAGATTCCCAATTCATTTTGTGTTTGCTGGAGATTGTTTTGCCCCTGCCATGAGGCTGCGGCAAAGTAGTGCACGATGGCCGCACCCTCGTGTTTGCGGTTGTGCACTTGCTGTGCAGTGGCGATCGCTGCCTCGTAGTCTTTATTCAAAAGCTGGGCGTACGACTGGGCGATTAGCAGGTGCAGTTCGAGGGGCGCTAGTTTCGCGGCCTTCTGCATGGAGTCTTGAGCGGAAGCAAAATTCTTGAGAGCCAACTGCGCCCAGCCCAGATTGAGATAGGAATACGGCAAGTGGCCGTCCAGGGCAACGGCCTGAGAAAATTCAGTCTGAGCCTGCTCATTCTGATTCAGTTTCAGGTATGTCGAGCCCAACGCGTTATGGGCAGTCACGAAACTTGGATAAATTGACACCGCCTTGGTCAAGTGCTCGACGGCACCGTTGTAATTCTTCTGGATTAGAAATCGCGTTCCTTTTTCATATTCGCGGCGAGCCGAGTCGGGAGCCTTGCGATCGAGTTTGCAGAAAGAAGAAGAGAGATTTCCCAAATTTCGTTGCCAACGATCCTCGCTGATGTCCAGAACCATGTCCAGGCGAGTGGGATCGAACCCGTTCATATATGAGTTCGGAGCCAGATTCATTCCTTGTGCACGGGCACGAGACGACGAGACGAGAACGACGCAGAGAGATAGCAGGATGAAAGAAGCCGCGCGTCCCTTTGCTGTTGACGGAGAATACATGGATGGGACTGGCAGAAACCGGAGCCATATTATAGCTCAGTTCCTGACTCTCACGACTGCAATGTTACCTGCGGTAACAGAACCGGCATAGTGCCTGAGCCATAATAGCCGTGTCTGCGATGCAAAATATCTTCACTGCTACAATTCCCTGTTTCGAATAACTTGCGGCTAGCGTCGTTATACAGGCGAACTTACAGGAGTACATCCGCGTACTGTCTTGTAGGGCTTGGGTGCCCTGTCGTCTCATTGTCCCCAGGCGGTTCGAGTCGCCCTTTCAAGACAAAGTCGTTTAGCTCCGGGGAGTTTTAGTTTGGAAGATGTCCAGGTAGTCGCGATGCTGGTGCGCCGCTGCGTGGCGGGCGATGCCGCCGCCTGGGAGGAAATCGTCCAGACCTATAACCGGCGTATCTACAGCATCTGCTATCGCTTTGCCGGGTCCTCGGATGACGCGGAGGACTTGGCGCAGGAAGTCTTCATCAAGATATACCGCACCTTGGCGACCTACGACAGCTCGAAGGGCGCGTTTGTGACTTGGGTAACCACAATCACCCGCAACCTGCTGGTCGATCACTTCCGCAAAACCAAACAAGACCGCATGACCGACTCGCTCGACGCCGCGTCCTCTTCCCACGAGGACGCGCAGCCGTTGAGTGAGCAAATTCAGGACCAATCTGCGCCTCCCGACCAGCACGTACGCAGCCGGGAGGTAGGAGAAACCGTTCACGCCGCCCTCGGCAAGCTGTCGCCGGAGCTTCGTGAAGCTGTGATTCTAAGAGACTTACAGGATATGGACTATCGCGAAATAGCCACCGTATTGAGGGTGCCGGAGGGAACTGTGAAAAGTCGAATAAATCGTGGGCGGGCGGAACTAGCGCGCCTTCTACAACGTACCTATAGGCAGGTGATGTGATGCCAGATCACACCAAAAACGACCTTACCAATAACGGAATGCAGTGTCAGGAGTTTGACGGCCTGCTCACAGACGCGCTCGACGGCGTCCTGACCGGCGCTCAACTGGACCGCTTCCAGGCTCATGCGCGGACTTGTTCCGCCTGTGGGCCGCTCTTCGCCGAAGTCGAGGCGGGCCGCAGCTGGCTGAAGGGTCTCACGGAGGTGGAGCCTCCAGTCAGCCTGGTTACGAATATTCTGGCATCCACAACGGGCGTTGACACCCAACGCCTGCGGGTAAATGTTGCTGCGCCTCAGCCACGCATTAGTTGGGTGGAAAAGGCGCAGGCGTGGGCCTCAGGGGTGATGCAACCTATCTTTGCCCAGACTTGGGCAACGGTCCGGCAGCCACGGTTTGCCATGTCGTTTGGCATGGCCTTTTTTGCGCTGTCGGTGGCGTTGAGCGTCCTCGGCGTAAAACCCAGCGATCTGCGCCAGTTGAGTTTGCGTCCCGCCGCGATGCGGCACACGTATTACAACACGCAAGCCCGCGTAGTCCGGTACTACGAAAATATGCGGTTCGTTTACGAGGTGGAATCGCGGGTGCGTGAATTCAAACGCAACGTGACCACCGCTGAGCCAGCTTCGTCAGGATCTGGTTCGCAGGATTCGACACCGGATAAGAAAGACCATAAAAACGACACAACTCAACAGCCCGAGCAGAAGCAGGAGCGCAACTATAGCCAGACGGAAAATAATCTGGTTCTGGCCAGCGCTCCGCTGGGTCCCTCTGTCTTTGATCCGTCAAATCCGGATCTGCCTGTAGTGTCGGTGACCACGTACAGGAGGTTCGTATGAACTGCGCCACGCACAACGATACGGCCGCTGTGGCCTTTTGCCGCACTTGCGGCAAGCCGCTCTGCGCCAATTGCACCCGCGACGTTCGCGGAGTCGTCTACTGCGAGCCTTGCCTCGCAGCCCGTTTGGAGGGTACGGCCCCGGCAGCCTCGTACGTGCCTCCGCAAACTGTCTATCCGCCAGTGGGAGCGCCGCCAATTTCGCCCCGGCCTAGCTCTGGCCCGAATCCCACTGTAGCCGGCATTCTTGCCGGATTCTTTCCCTTCGGAGTCGGCGCGGTCTACTGCTCCCAATATGCCAAAGGTCTGGCGCATCTGCTGATCTTCGGCCTCCTGATCTTCGCCTCCGATCATGCGGGGAATTGGGATGCTTTGTTCGGAATCGCCATCGCGTTTTTCTACGTCTACCAGATCATTGACGCCGTACGAACCGCACGGGCTCTGCAGGAAGGCCAGCCCCCGCCAGATCCATTCGGTTTGGCTCAAGCCTTCAGCATGGGCGAAAAAAGCGAGGCCAAGAACATTCCCGTTGTCGCCATCATCCTGATTGGATTGGGCGTGCTGTTCCTGCTGCACACCATGAACATCTGGGAGTTCGGCATGGACCGTTTCTGGCCATTGATTCTGATCTTTCTCGGCGCATGGATGTTCGCCCGGGCGTGGGGAATGATCGGAAGTCACCCCGCGGGATGCACTTGCGCGAGCTGCCGCGTGCGCAGAGCTGTCGGTTACAACTGTCAGTGCGATCGCTGCCGGATGCGGAAGATCATGGGGCCGGCGATCCTGATGACGATTGGAACATTGTTCCTGCTCCAGAGTCTCAGTGTTGCCAGCTTCGATCGCACCTGGCCCGCGATTCTGCTGGTGATTGGCGTGGTCAAGCTGCTGCAGAGCAACGCCTCCTCAGCCGGGCATATTAGTCCGCTGCCGCCGGCGCCGCCGGTTGTCACGCCGCCTCCAACTCCACCACCATCGAATCCAATGCCGTCCAACCCGGGACCAGCATCTTCTTCCGAGGAGGTGCGCAATGTCTAGTCCAGTGTCTTATCCTGTTCCACCGCCGGTGCAAGCCCCGCTTCCGCCTCGGCGTCGCCGTTCCTTTGCCGGACCGGTGGTGCTGATCATTCTCGGAATTGTCTTCCTCCTGGGCAACATGCATTTGCTCTCATGGGCGCGTCTGGGAACGTGGTTCGCCCACTACTGGCCGCTGCTGCTGATTTTGTGGGGAGTCATCAAGCTGATCGAACACCGGCAAGCCCAGCGCGATGGATTGCCATCGCGCGGCATCGGCGCCGGCGGAGTTTTTCTGGTCATCGTCATTGTTATCTGCGGACTCATTGCCACGCAGGCCTCACGATTCAACTGGGGCGAAATCCGTGACAACATGGGCATCGACGGCAGCGACTTGGATAACGTTTTTGGCCAAACCTATAATTTCGACGACCATCTTGAACAGGACATACCACCCACGGTTACCGGCTTGCGCGTCAATGACGATCACGGCGCGGTGCGCGTCAGCGTGGCCGACGACAAGCAAATCACGGTCGTAGTCCGCAAACGCGTCGGCGCGGAAAGCCAGAATGATGCCGATAAATACAACCAGCAGACCAAACCGCAGATCACTCTTGCCGGCAACGCAATGGTTCTCGACGCCAAGGCGCAGGTCGGCGACCATTCCGTGCAAAGTGATTTGGATATTTCAATTCCCCGGAAGATGGAACTGCACATCACCGGCCGAAAAGGTGACGTTTCCGTCACAGGCCGCGACGGAGAAGTGGAGATCTCCGCGCAGCACGGCGACGTTTCTGTGGAGGACGTGAACGGCAATATAAAACTGAATTTGGAAAAAAGCTCCGCCAAAGTCGAGCAGATCGCGGGTGATGTTCACATCGATGGCCGCCTGAACGAAGTCTCAATAATGGATGTGAAGGGCTCCGTACAACTGGACGGCGAATT
>JBAVGI010000321.1:0-2016 GCA_049684755.1 Candidatus Sulfotelmatobacter sp. | reverse complement strand
TTCGGCGACGGCTGGTTCTACGAGGGCGCCGGCGTCTATCGTCACGTGTGGCTTACCAAGACCGACGCGCTCCACCTGGGCAAGTGGGAGAGCTACGTGCGCTCCGAGGTCAACAATGGCTCGGCCTCGCTCACTCTCTCCACGGTCGTTGTGAATCAGGGCCGCGCCGCCGCCAACGCCTCAGTCTCGTGGAAGATCATGGACTCCTCGGGGAAACAGGTTGCGACTGCCGAGACTTCTGCGCAGCCTGTCGGCGCCGACGGCTCTGCAGCCTTCACTGCCACTGCGAAGCTCGCGTCGCCGGCGTTGTGGTCGCCCGACACTCCTAGCCTCTACACGGCCGAGGTCAGCGTGATGTCAGGGGGCAAAGTGGTGGACGCGGAGAACGTAACTTTTGGAGTTCGGACTGCGCAATTCACAGCCGACAAGGGCTTCTTCCTCAATGGGCAGAACATCAAGATTCAGGGCACCTGCAACCACCAGGACCACGCCGGCGTTGGCGCTGCGCTGCCTGATCGGCTGCAGTACTTCAGGGCGGCGGTGCTCAAGCAGATGGGAGGCAATTCTGTTCGCACTTCGCATAACATGCCTACGCCGGAGTGGGTGCAGGCCTGCGAGCGCCTGGGCCTGATGATGATGTGCGAGACCCGGCAAATGAGTTCCAGCCCCGAAGGCCTGGCGCAGCTTGAAGTGATGGTGAAGCGTTATCGCAACTCGCCCTGCATCATTCTGTGGTCGGTAGGCAACGAAGAGGGGCAACTCCAGGGCCCCATGGCCGAAGAAGGCGCAAAGATCGCGCGCTCCATGGTGGATCTTTGCCATGAGCTCGACCCTACCCGCGTGGTGTCGGCAGCCGTAAACGGAGATAACTCGAAGGGAGTCTCCGACGCTTTCGACATCATTGGATTCAATTACAACCTGCCGTCTCCCGATCGCTACCATCAGAAGCATCCGGAGAGACCTCTCTACGGCTCTGAGACCTCAAGCGCCGTGAGCACCCGGGGCATGTATGTCAACGACAAGCTTCGCAATATTGTGAACTCGTATAACGGAGTGGTGCCATGGGGCGAGACGCCGGAAGTCTGGTGGACTTTTTACGGCACACGGGAGTGGGAGGCGGGCGGTTTTGCATGGACCGGCTTTGACTACCGCGGAGAGCCAACTCCTTATGGCTGGCCGTCGATCAACTCGCAGTTTGGCATCGTGGACATGTGCGGTTTCCCGAAGGACTACTTCTACTACTACAAGGCGTGGTGGGGGAAGGAGCCGACGCTGCACCTGTTTCCGCACTGGAACTTCGAGGGCTGGGAAGGAGAGGAGATCCCAGTGTGGGTCTACTCGAATGCCGATTCGGTCGAGCTGTTCGTTAACGGGCAGAGCCAGGGTTCAAAGAAGGTCCCGCATCTCGGCCACGTTGAATGGAAGATTCGCTACGAGCCGGGCTCTATTGAGGCGCGCGGCACCAAAGACGGCAAGGTTGTGCTGACTGAGAAGCGCGAGACCACCGGCGCGGGAGTGGCGATTCGTTTGACTGCCGACCGCACCGAAATCAATGCCGACGGTGAAGACGTTGCGGTGATCACTGTCGAGGCTCTCGACAAGGGCGGCCGTCCCGTGCCGACCGCTCAGAACTTCATCAACTTCCATGTCTCCGGTGAAGGCGCTCTAATTGGCGTGGGTAACGGCGATCCCAACTGCCAGGAGAGCGACAAGGAACCCAAGCGTTCGCTTTTCAACGGACTCGCGCAGGTGATTCTGCAATCGACCAAGCAAGCGGGAACAATCACCATCAAGGCTGCCAAGGAAGGTTGGGAGGGGCCGTCGCTGCAATCCGCTGAACTGACGATCACCACGAAGGCCGTGACTCTGCGTGCGTCGGTGCCGGCGCCGGGCTCCGAAATGCCTAAAGCTTGAAGGGGTAAATCCGAGGCTGCAATTCTCGTAACTCAAGTGCCTCAAGCTGGATTCGATGGGCGGGGGAAGCGGGCCGATTCACGCAGGCAGCTACCCCCCACC
>JBAVGI010000320.1:0-6122 GCA_049684755.1 Candidatus Sulfotelmatobacter sp. | reverse complement strand
GACCATCCTTCGGTGAAACGACGGATCGGGCTGGAGCCGATAAATGTCGCCGCTTCGATGGGCAAGCTGGTTTTCTGCACAATTTCGGCAATGGGACGAATGTCATCCTCATGCGTGCGTGCCGCGCAATTAGCGCGAATCTTCATCTTGTGCACTACGATCTCGCGAGCCAGAGCTGTGACGTGCTCGACCGCGCGCGCCCCTGCTCCCGGCAATCCGAGATCGAGCGAGTCGATGCCGAGCGCCTCCATCAGATGAAGAATCTCAATTTTTTCCGCGATCGAAGGATCCCGTACCGAGGGCGACTGCAGCCCGTCGCGCAAGCTCTCATCGTTCAGCAGCACCGGACCTGGCGGCTTCAATCCTGGTGGATGATTCTTGTTCCAGTCGTAGATCAGCTCGGACGTATTCATCTAAGGACGGTCGTGAAATCAATGAACCACTAAGGCACGACGCAACTCCTTTGCGCCTTCCTTAGTGTCGTTCGTGGTTAAAGCTCTCTGCCCTATTTTTCTTTCGGCGGCAGCGTCAATCCGAATACTGAAATCATTCCCTGTCCGGCGACATTCACTTTCGCTTCCGCCGGATTCGGCAAATAAAGCGTCTGACAATGCTCGCAGCGGTAGACCTCGGCGTCCGAACCCCAGGCTTTTTCGGCGTCGCCGCAGGCCTGTTCGATTACGTCCTCGGTATAGAACCAGCGCTTCAAATGGCCGCCGCAGAATTTTCCTTTTTCGTTCTTCTCGTTGCAGGCACGCTGCCCGGCCTTCTTGATTTTTACTTTATGATGCGGAAGTTGGGCCGGAGTTTGCGGGCTCGAAGCAGCGATTTCACCAGTTGCCACAGGCTCACCTTCGTTCGCGCGGCGCAAGCGCCGCCGGAATCGGTCTTGGGTCGTACGGTCTTAGGATCTTACGAGCGTCATTGTACTCGAAGGAGAAAGGCCAACCCAAGCCCGCGATGTCGTATGCTAGGCCCTGATTCACATAACACTCGAGACTTGGATCAGATTTTCGGAAAGCATACTCAGAATTTTATGGTCACGATCGTTTCGGGCCTGCCGCGTTCTGGCACGTCGCTGATGATGCAGATGTTGGCCGCAGGTGGAATGCCCATCCTCTCTGATGGCGAGCGCCCGCCAGACGTGGACAATCCTCGCGGATACCTTGAGTGGGAGCGCATCAAGCAACTTCCTCAGGATCCGGCTTGCATTGCGGAAGCGGAGGGCAAAGCCGTAAAAGTGATCTCGTTCCTTTTGCCGTCGCTTCCTAAAGGGTACGAGTATCGGGTGATCTTTATGCAAAGGCCTATGCACGAGGTGCTGGCGTCGCAGGAAGTGATGATGCGTCACCGCGGAACCGCTAAAGCTGGCGCCGACACCTCCATCGCCGCGCCGTTCGAGAAGATCCTGCGTTCCGCAAATACATGGCTTGATAGCAAGGCTTACGTCAAAACCTTACGTGTTCCCTATCATGAAGTACTGCGCGATGGAGAGGAGACTGCTAAGAAAGTTGTTCAATTCCTGGGTGTCAGTTTGAATGTAAAGGCAATGACCCAACAGGTGGACGCAACACTTTATCGCAACCGATCTGGGTGATTCCGAGAAGTTATTTCGAGAACCCAATAACGATCAGAACTCCCGCTTCGGTGGAGTCTGCTCGACCCCGACA
This sequence comes from Candidatus Sulfotelmatobacter sp., assembly GCA_049684755.1. GTDB lineage: Bacteria > Acidobacteriota > Terriglobia > Terriglobales > Acidobacteriaceae > Sulfotelmatobacter. The sequence goes on along the minus strand of JBAVGI010000320.1, from coordinate 4,452 downwards.
CGGCCTATCGTGACCTGGGCCTCGAAATAGCTCTCACCGCGGACTGGCCCTCCTGCCATACGACGTAGCATGGCAATCTGTCCCACGTGAGTCAGGGCATCGGCAACCGGGCCCTGGAGAAGCTTCTCCGGCGTGGCATGCAGCGGCTCTGAAGATTCCAGATACTCGTCGAATCGCTTCAAGGCCTCAAAAAATCTCTCGCTCTCTTTTTCCCAGGGAAGCGGCTTCGAGTCTTTCCAAGTCTGTTTTCCCGCAGCGATTGACAGCCCCCAGTCCAACAGATCGCCAATGTGGGCCAGAATTTTTCCCGGGGAACGCACACCTTCCGACGTGTTGAAATCTGCGAATGCGGGAGGAGCGTTACGGATCGCCTTGCCTCCGCGATAGGCGAGCGTTGCCAGGCCGTGACGCAGCAACTCACGCTTCGGATCCGAGTTCAGATGGTTTTTCATGGACACAAGATACACTGTCCGCAGGAGAGAGGAAAAGCATGCCCAAAGATGTCATCCGCTCGAGTTCGGTCAGCCGTGAGAATGCCGAGCACTATCGCTGGGGGAACGATTGTGACGGCTGGCATCTGGTGAAAGACGCCAATCTCAGTGTTATTGAAGAGTTGCTCCCCTCTGGCGCCTCCGAGGTACGGCACTATCACCGGAAAGCGCAGCAGTTTTTCTACGTTCTCTGCGGCGAGGTAATGATGGAAGTAGAAGGGCGCAACGCTTTACTGGGCGCGGGGAGCGGAATTCGCATCCTGCCAGGAGCGCGCCACCAGATTAGCAATCCATCGTCCGGTCCCGCGCGCTTTCTCGTGATTTCACAGCCACCCAGCCACGGCGACCGCTATACCGAGTGATTCACAGTTGTGGGATCTCAATGCAATTTCTAATTTCGTACTGTCCTCTCGCGCTCGCTTCCGCTGGCGCGAGCAAGGTTAGATCCGCAAAAACAAATCCGTCGCGCGTCACAACCTGCCCATTTTCCACTGGGATCGCATGCGTGAACATGGGGCCGTCATACACGAAAGTATGAAACTCGCCGTTTTCTCCGCAGGGATCGACGCTCGCGGGAAACTCGTCCACCAGTTGCGAATCGAGATCGCGTCCAGCAAACGAGGCAGGCAGTTTTTGAGGATCGAGACAAACGATTCGGCTCCGGAGTCCCTGCGCGCACATTTCGTTGATCAGTTGCCGGGTGTCACGCTTCCATATCGGAAACAGGGCAGCTAGCCCGGTGCCCTGCATGCGGTCCTCGCGATATTGCCGCACGTCCTCGAGGAAGAGATCGCCAAAGGCGACAGCTTGTACTCCGGCGTCGATCGCCTTTGCACAAGCGGCGCTCATAGCCGCTTCGTATTCGTGGTTGGTACACGGCCAGGGCAATGGAACTTTCCACAAGGGGAGCCCGGCAGCTTCGGCCTGGGCTTCCAACAGTTCCCGCCGAATGCCGTGCATGGCAACGCGGTCGAAATTGGCATTTAACGTGGTCAGGAGTCCAACGATTTCGTATTCATTCGACTGACGCAAGACGTGCAGCGTCCATGCGCTATCTTTGCCGCTGCTCCAGGACACGAGTGCCTTTTTTTTCCAGCCCATTTTTCCTTTTTCTTTCCTCGTCGGCCCTTCTTACAAGGGCTTGCGCCGGACCACGCTAGCCGCCCGCACGGCGCCCCGAATTCTGGCTCCGAGTCGGCGCGCAAATTGCATATCCAAAAAGCCTTCCATCTGCCGCGCAAAGTTCGTGCTGTATCCATACCACCAGACTTTTTTCATTCCCGGCGTAAGATCCACATCAAGATATTTCAGGCGGACCATCTCTTCCAGTCCGAACCGTCCGTGAGAGTGGCCAATGCCGCTCGACTTTACCCCGCCGTGTGGCGCCTCGCTGATTCCGAAGCAGGAAATCACGTCGTTCACCATCACGGTGCCCGCCTGAATGCGCCGTGCCAGCCTTTCCCCGCGGGTGGTGTCGCGCGTCCATACACTAGCCGCCAGGCCAAATTCCGAATCATTGGCCAGACGCACGGCTTCGTCGTCGCTTTCGAACTGCGCCAGCGGCAGCACTGGCCCAAACGTTTCTTCGCGCATGATTCGCATCTCATGGGACACGCCAGCGATGACTGTAGGTTTATAGAAATTCCTGCCCAGTTCCGGAAGTCGCGAGCCTCCGACGAGAATCCGCGCGCCGCGAGCTACTGCATCTTCGATGTGTGCTTCCACAGTTCGCAACTGCCGTTCGTGAATCATCGGCCCGACGTCAGTTACGGGATCAAGCCCGCGGCCGACTCGTAGTTCTTTCGTCTTTTCGACGCATGCTTTGAGGAACGATTCGTACAGGTTGCGATGCACGTAACAGCGCTCCACGGATAAGCAGGTCTGGCCGGCGTTCATAAAAGCTCCCCACACGGCCGCGCTGGATGCAACTTCGACGTCGGCATCGTCGAGCACCAGCATGGGATCCTTGCCGCCGAGCTCCAGCGCTATAGGCAACAGGCGTTCCGCCGCAGCCGTCGCTATGCGCCCGCCTGTAGCCACGCTGCCGGTTAATACTACTTTGTCGATTGGCGAATGGATCAGCGCCACGCCCGTCGCGCCATCTCCCACCATGACCTGAAAGATATCCTCGGGCACACCCGCGGCGCGCAGCAGCGAGTGCAGTTCAAAAGCGACGAGAGAAGTGAATTCCGAAGGTTTAAGTACAACGGCATTCCCTGCGACCAGAGCCGCCAGGGTTTCCGTCGCAGGAATCGAAAAAGGGTAGTTCCATGGCGAAATAATTCCGACAACGCCATATGGCTCTCGCACCAGCAGGCCGCGCTTGAGCTTAGCTGCAAGATTGCCATGGGGCACAGGTTCGTCGCGCAACAGACGATATGAGTTACCGATCAAGAATCGTGCGGCATCGAGAACGACGAGAACCTCGGTGGTCAGCGCTTCCACCAGGGGCTTGCCTGCCTCGCGCGTGATCGCCTCGGCGATCTGCGATTTTTTTTCGTGCAGCCTGCGCTGAAAGTCGCGGAGGATAGCGATCCTTTTTCGAACTCCGATCGCAGCCCATGAGGCCTGGGCCCTTCGCGCCCGCGCCACCGCGGCGCGAACTTCGCTCTCACTCGCGCATTCCAGTTCGCGCAGAACTTCTCCTGTCGCCGGATTCACCGACGAAATCTTACGCACCGCAACTTCTAGTTCCGTCCCCATAGCAAATCAAAATTCGAAGAAGAGCCTTCGGCGCTCTCCGCTGCCATTCTCCGTGTGCTCTGAGATAAGCTTTGAAACGTCTCTAAGGACACTCTGAATAAGCGCTGATGCTCAGTCGACTAACAACAGTGTTCAGGAAACCGCGCTGGCGGTTCGGGTCTCGGATGCCGGAGTTGGTCAGCACCGCCGTTGCAACTGCGCGTACAGGGCGAAGCCGGACGAGCCTACGCGACGGCGAGCAGTTTTCTGCGGCTCAGAAACAGATTCACTAGCGCACAGGTAACGAACAGCCGGTGCGCGTTCTTCTTCAGCCCGCGATAGCGCACTTTCACGAATCCGAACTTCAGCTTCATCACTTGAAACACGTGCTCCACCCTCGCCCGCACCTTCGACTTCGTCCGGTTCTTCGCCCACGCCACTTCATCCACGATCTGGCCCTTGTAGCGACAGCGCCGCTGGGTGAAATCCCGCGCTCCTGGCGCGCACTCGCGGATCACCTCGGTTTGCCCCTGATACGCTCCGTCGCCCCACACCCGCGTTTCTTCGCCATGCAGCAGGTCCGGCAACATCGCCACATCGGAAACATTGGCGGCCGTCGCCACCGCCGTGTGGATGATCTTGGTCTTGCTGTCGACCCCCACGTGCGCTTTCATCCCGAAGTACCAGTTCTTCCCCTTCTTCGTCTGGTGCATCTCTGGGTCCCGTCTCCGCTCGCGGTTTTTGGTCGAGGAAGGTGCGTGAATCAGGGTCGCGTCCACAATCGTGCCCCTCGTGATCCGCACGCCCTGCGCTTGCAAATGCAGGTTCACCGTCCCCAGAATCTCTTCCCCCAGATTGTTCTCTTCCAACAGGTGCCGGAACTTGCACACCGTCGTCTCATCCGGCACCGGCTCGGCTCCCAAATCAATTCCCACGAACTGCCGCAGCGTCGTCGAGTCGTACAAAGCCTCTTCCACCGCCGGGTCCGCCAGATTGAACCACTGCTGCAGAAAATAAATCCGCAGCATCGTTTCCAGTTCTTTCGGCCGTCGCCCGTTACCCGGCTTCGGATAGTGCGGCTCGATCAGCCCACACAGTTTCCCCCACGGCACCACCTGCTCCATCTCTTCCAAAAACATTGCCCGCCGAGTCTTCTTCGTGTACCGCTCGAATCCCGTCATCATCGCCAGTGTCCTCTGCTTGCCGAACGAGTTCATCCTGGCACGACTTTATCTATACTCCCTGTGGAAAGGGAGAACTTAATCAGAGTCTCCCTAGG
>JBAVGI010000319.1:0-2237 GCA_049684755.1 Candidatus Sulfotelmatobacter sp. | reverse complement strand
CTGACCTGCCAGCCGCAGAAGTCAGTCAACCCCAACGCCGCTTCATGCGTTCCCACCACGAACACGCCGATTACGGTTGGACTGGGATCCAATGCCGAGACGGTGACGCCGAGCGGAGCAGCGCTGGACACTCTGGGCAACATCCTGATTACCGCGACATTTGCCAACGCTCATGGTGCCGGCGAGCAGGTTCGCTCGGGCACGCTCGGACTTCAGGAAGCGATCAACGCGGCGAGTCTGGCGGGAGGCGGCCAGGTACTGCTGTCTCCAACCTGGGGAAAACTCGGCGGAACGCAGGCCATGATCGAAGCTGTGACAGACGCGGCAAATGTCTCGATCAACGATCTGCGGACAGGCGGAGAAACCAACGAAGCGACTTTGACGCTCACGGCGGCTCAGGTCAACACTATGTACACGACCCCGGTGGAACTGCTTCCAGCTCCCGCGGCGGGATCGTTCTACGTGGTGCAGCAAGCTATCCTGGTGAACGAGAACGGCGGAACGGCATGGACCTCCGGGGGCGCCATCACTATCGGATACTCGAACGCCAACCCAGGGTCCCCGAACGCTCTGACGGGCACCATCGCGGCCACCTTCCTGACCTCTCCCCTGGCGAAGCAGATCATCACCCTGGCTGGGGCGCAGATCGCAACGGCGCTGGAGAGCACGGTGGATGCGCTCGGCATCTTCATCTCCAACGCTACCGGGGTCTTCGCCACCGGTACCGGGACGCTGAAGGTGCGGCTGCTGTACACGCTTGTGACCACCTAAACCGATGCCGTACAACGAGGTTCTCCCAAAGTTCCGCTCGGGGAAGCTGTACTCGGGCGGAACTTCCAAAAAGGTGACGAATCCTAAACAGGCCGTCGCTATCATGTATTCGGAAAAGGGAGAGGCGAAGCGCAAACCGGAATATCGAGCAAAGGGAAAGCTGTTCAGCCGATGAAACTCTACGCTGCTGATCGCAAACGGATGCCGAAAAGCTCCTTTGCTGGGCCGGGGAAGTCGTTCCCGGTTTCAGACCCGACGCACGCGCGGCTGGCGATTGGTGGAGCAACACGCTCTTTCAACGCTGGCAATATCGGCAAATCGACGGAAGATTCGATCAAGGCAAAGGCGCGCGGCAAGCTCTACAGGGGAAAATGATGCTATCCGGCGAAGAAAAGCTGGCGTTCGTGCGGCGGCAATTCGATGAGATGTGGGCCACAGGAGAGCCACGCACCATCGAATGCCCGTATTGTCTGCGGTTTGTGCAGCCCGGTGAGGTAGTGTGCTGTGAGACGCTGGCGCGTGCTGCGGCAGCTCTGATTGAGCGCGCGAAGTTGGTCGAAGCAGGGATGAGTGAGTTCCAGAGCCGGATGTATCGGCGGAGCCTGATGAACTGATGGCGACGGCCCCTCTGATTGACGATGAGGAAGAGACGGGCGACGAGGAGTCGCCTGATTCCGTCCCGCAGAAGGACGATCCGCCGACCTACGGCGAGAAGAACCGCGATCTCCCAAAAGACCTGAGGGATAAGCTCGAAGGCATCGTAAAGAAGCTCGAAGATCAGGAGATGTATGACCGGCGCGTGGAAGTGCTGCTGGATCGCATTCTGCGCTTCTACTACGACGGGGTTCAGCACGTTTACCCGAACTGGGCCACAGGGGTCTATCAGGTCGGGCAGGCGGGCGGGTTCGTCGATATCGGCAACGGCCAGAATGTGCAGTGCCCGATGTTCATGGGCGCGTACAACATCTTCCGCCGCGACTGGCGTTCGATGGATGCTGTGCTGACGCAGAACCCTCCCGGAATCGGGTTTGCTCCGAACGATCAAAGCTCGGAATCGATTGAGGCCGCCGAGACGGCGGAAGGCTTTTGGATGGTCTTCGATCAGGCTGAAAAAGGCGGCCAGATCAAGCGGATTCAAAAGCGCGTCTCCTATCTGTTTGGCATGAGCGGACGAGTCGCGACCTGGACGCGGACGCTGAAGAGCCGTTCCCGGTTCGGCGCCAACGACGAAGGAGAAGCGCGGTCGATGGAAACCTGCGATGTCTACGGCACCATGGAATCGAAGGTTCCCATCGTGTGCCGAGACTGGAAGCAAGCTCCGTACTGCTTCCTGTTCGACGATAAGAACGCGCTGACACTGAAGGCGGAGAACGAGTGGATTCGCGAAAAGATCGCACCCGGGGAAGCGTCGATTGGGGAGTCAGACTGGAATCGGTTTGCCCGCATCGGCGTGAAGCAGGCGAAGA
>JBAVGI010000318.1:0-2225 GCA_049684755.1 Candidatus Sulfotelmatobacter sp. | reverse complement strand
TCGTGCCCCGCAGTGGCGTGCGACTTCTCCGCCGAGTGTCCGACTTTGTTGTGATGATTGCCGTTTTTCAAGATGACTGCCTCCAGGCAAAATTCCCGCCGCAATCCCCTACTTTACAGGATCAATGTTAAAGGACGCCACGCGCCTCAATGGCGGTGGTGCGCAGTTTGAAAAAAGGTTCGTATCGGGTGCCTTCGCAGTTTCGTGTTTTGTTGACGCCGGACATCCGCCCGAGGAAAATGAAGGAGTGTTCACCAAGGCCTCTGGAGTTCTGCTTTTAATTTTGCTCGCGTGCTCCGCTTCGGGTGGAGATACGCCAAAGCAACCAGTCCTCGGGCATCGTTCTGTTCCTCTGCTCACCGTGGACGGGCTCACCTTCAAGGATCTCAACCGGAACGGAAAACTGGATCCTTATGAAGATTGGCGATTGCCGGCGGAGGCGCGAACCGCAGACCTGGTGCAAAAGATGAGCCTGGAAGAATTGGCGGGGCTGATGGTGCATGGAACTCTGCCGAGCATTGGGCCCCTAGGTGCAATCGGCGTTGGCGATGGATATGACTTGGCGAAAACCCGGCAGATGATTGACGAAAGCCACGTCAACAACTTCATCACGCGGCTTAACCGAAGCGCTGAGGCCTTTGCCAAGCAGAATAACGAAGTGCAGGCGATTGCGGAGTCATCGCGGTGGGGCATTCCCGTCACGATCTCCACAGATCCCCGCAATCACTTCGATCAGGTTCTGGGAGCGGGTACACAGACCAAGGCATTCTCCATGTGGCCAGCGCCTCTCGGGTTTGCCGCCCTCAATGATGCCGAACTGACCCGCCGCTTCGGGGATGTTGTGCGCCGGGAGTATGAAGCGGTGGGCATTCGCGAATCGCTCGCGCCCCAGGCCGATCTGGCCACGGAGCCGCGATGGGCGCGCATCAACGGAACCTTCGGGGAAGATGCTGAGATTGCGAAACGAATGGTCGAAGCCTATGTGACCGGCATACAAAATGGTCCGAACGGTTTGAACTCAGGCAGCGTAACGGCCGTGGTTAAGCATTGGGCCGGTTATGGCGCGGCGAAGGATGGTTGGGATAGCCACAATTACTATGGGCGCTACGCAGAGTTTTCCGGGAACAACTTCGCGCAACATTTGATTCCTTTTACCGGAGCTTTTGCGTCTCACGTCGGAAGCGTGATGCCGACTTATTCGATTCTGCAGAACCTCACGCTCGATGGGAAGCCGGTGGAGCAGGTGGGAGCTGGATTCAATCATCAACTGCTGACCGATCTGCTGCGAAACAAGTACGGATTTTCCGGCGTCATTCTGAGCGATTGGGCGATTACCAACGATTGCCCTGCGACCTGCCGCAACGGAGCGAGCGCCGGCACCAAGCCCGCGGTTTCTGACATTGGCATGCCATGGGGCGTGGAAGAACTCACGGTGGCGCAACGCTTCGCCAAGGCGATCAATGCGGGAGTGGATCAGATTGGCGGGACCGAACGATCGAGCGCGATCGTGGAAGACGTTCATAATGGCACGATCCCGGAGGCGCGGGTGCGGCAGGCGGCAAGCCGGATATTGCTCCAGAAATTTCAGCTTGGACTTTTTGAGCAGCCTTATGTGGACGAGACACAGGCAGCGGTGGTCGCCGGCAACAAAGAGTTTGTGAAAGAGGGCGAAGCCGCGCAGGCCAGAGCAGTCGTTTTACTGGAAAATAAGCCGGCGGCTTCCACCGGGAAACCTTTACTGCCTGCTTCAGGCAAGAAGATTTACTTGTTCGGCGTGGCGGCGAATGCCGCACAGGCCGCTGGATTTACCGTGGTTACCGATCCAGCGCAGGCTGATTTCGCTCTTGTGCGCGCCCCTGCTCCTTACCAGAGCGAACACCCCAACTATTTTTTCGGATCGAGGCAGCATGAAGGAAGGCTTGCATATGTCGAAACTGATCCAGCCTATGTCGAACTACTTCGTGTGAGCGCAATCATTCCCACAGTGTTTGTGACCACGCTGGAGCGGCCGTTGATCCTGACGAATGTTCGTCCGCATGTTACGGCGCTGCTCGGCGACTTTGGCATCTCGGACGAAGCCCTGCTTGCTCTGGTCAGCGGCAAAGCGTCTCCGCAGGGCCGTCTCCCGTTCGAGCTTCCATCCTCTATCGAAGCAGTGCAACAACAGAAGAGCGATCTGCCGCATGATTCACAATCGCCGCTGTATCCGATCGGATTCGGATTGC